>NZ_JAHXOP010000005.1:0-131352 GCF_023147855.1 Streptococcus halitosis | reverse complement strand
ATCAGGCGGTTAGAGGTTCGACTCCTCTAGGGTGCATTTTTTCTATTTAACGCGGGAAGTAGCTCAGCTTGGTAGAGTACTTGGTTTGGGACCAAGGTGTCGCAGGTTCGAATCCTGTCTTCCCGATCAATCACGAGGATACTTTAGGGTATCTTTTTTGTTTATCTGGGGGATTCTGAGAATCTTCTTTTTTGTTTTTAAGGAATGAATTTAGGAAAACTAGCAGTGCTTAAGGGAATGGTAGTGGCTATATATTTTCTTTAATTATGGTAAAATAGTAAGAGAATAATGTGAGGAAATTGAATGTCAAGTAAGTTTGAAATTTTAATGAATCAAATAGGAGTCTCTGATCAATTGAGACAGGATCCTGCTCTTGTTAATGCAAGTATTGAGCGTGTTGTGGTTCATAAAATTAGTAAGATTTGGGAATTTCATTTTGTATTTTCTAATATTTTACCGATTGAAATCTTTTTAGAGTTAAAGAAAGGGCTTAGTGAAGAATTTTCTAAGACAGGGAATCAAGCTGTTTTCGAAATCAAGGCTCTCTCTCAAGAATTTTCAAATGAACTCTTGCAGGCCTACTATAAGGAGGCTTTTTCTGAAGGTCCATGTGCTAGTCAAGGGTTTAAGTCTCTTTATCAGAATTTGCAAGTTCGTGCAGAGGGAAATCAGCTATTTATTGAAGGTTCAGAGGTGATTGATAAGGAACACTTTAAGAAAAATCATCTTCCTAATTTAACAAAGCAACTTAAAAAGTTTGGTTTTCCAGCTTTTGTCTGCCAAATCGAAAAGAATGATGTTCTTACACAGGAGCAGGAGGAAGCCTTCCATACGGAGAATGAACAAATCGTTCAGGCTGCTAATGAAGAGGCTTTGCGTGCTATCGAACAACTGGAACAGATGGCTCCTCCTCCAGTAGAAGAGAAACCGGCCTTTGATTTTCAGGCTAAAAAGGCTGTGGCAAAACCAAAATTGGATAAGGCTGAAGTTACCCAGATGATTGATGTGACGACTGAGGAGAATCGTTTGGTCTTTGAAGGGGTCGTTTTTGATGTGGAGCATAAGGTGACCAGAACTGGTCGCGTTTTGATCAACTTTAAAATGACGGACTACACTTCAAGTTTTTCAATGCAAAAATGGGTTAAGAATGAAGAAGAGGCTCAGAAGTTTGACATCATTAAGAAAAATTCCTGGCTTCGTGTTCGTGGGAATGTGGAGATGAATAACTTCACACGAGATTTGACAATGAACGTGCAGGATGTGCAGGAAGTTGTTCACTATGAGCGGAAGGATTTGATGCCGGAAGGTGAGCGTCGGGTTGAGTTTCATGCTCATACTAATATGTCGACCATGGATGCTCTGCCAGAAGTAGAGGAAATTATTGCGACAGCTGCAAAGTGGGGACACAAGGCGGTTGCCATCACGGACCATGGGAATGTTCAGTCCTTTCCACATGGCTACAAGGCAGCTAAGAAAGCAGGAATTCAGCTGATCTATGGAATGGAAGCCAATATCGTTGAAGACCGTGTTCCTATCGTTTACAACGAAGTGGAGATGGACTTGTCAGAAGCGACCTACGTGGTTTTTGACGTGGAAACGACGGGACTTTCAGCTATCTATAATGACTTGATTCAAGTTGCGGCTTCTAAGATGTACAAGGGAAATGTTATTGCCGAATTTGATGAATTTATCAATCCTGGATATCCCTTGTCAGCCTTTACTACCGAGTTGACTGGAATTACAGATGATCATGTCAAAAATGCCAAACCACTGGAACAAGTTTTACAAGAATTCCAAGAGTTTTGCAAGGATACGGTTCTAGTTGCCCACAATGCTACCTTTGACGTTGGCTTTATGAATGCTAACTATGGGCGTCATGGTTTGCCTAAGATTAGCCAGCCAGTTATTGATACGCTCGAGTTTGCTAGAAACCTCTATCCTGAGTATAAACGTCATGGTTTGGGACCTTTGACCAAGCGTTTTGGTGTGGCACTGGACCACCACCACATGGCCAACTACGATGCGGAAGCTACTGGTCGTTTGCTCTTTATCTTTATCAAGGATGTAGCAGAAAAACATGGTGTGACTGATCTGGCTAGACTGAATATTGATTTGATTAGTCCAGACTCTTATAAAAAAGCTCGGATCAAGCATGCGACAATCTATGTCAAGAATCAAGTAGGTCTAAAAAATATCTTTAAGCTGGTTTCTTTGTCCAATACCAAATACTTTGAAGGGGTGCCACGGATTCCGAGAACGGTTCTAGATGCTCATCGGGAGGGATTGATTTTAGGCTCAGCCTGTTCAGAGGGTGAAGTTTTCGATGCGGTCGTTTCCCAAGGTGTGGATGCGGCGGTTGAGGTGGCCAAGTATTATGACTTTATCGAGGTTATGCCACCAGCTATCTATGCGCCCTTGATTGCTAAAGAGCAGGTTAAGGATATGGAGGAACTCCAGACCATTATCAAGAGTTTGATAGAGGTTGGAGACCGCCTTGGCAAGCCCGTTTTGGCTACGGGAAATGTTCATTATATCGAACCGGAAGAAGAGATTTACCGTGAAATTATCGTCCGTAGTTTGGGACAGGGGGCTATGATTAACCGAACCATTGGTCACGGTGAACATGCCCAACCGGCTCCTCTGCCAAAGGCTCATTTTCGAACAACCAATGAGATGTTGGATGAATTTGCCTTTTTGGGCGAGGAACTGGCTCGTAAACTGGTTATTGAAAACACCAATGCCTTGGCAGAAACCTTTGAGCCTGTTGAGGTGGTTAAGAGTGACCTGTACACGCCTTTCATCGATAAGGCTGAAGAAACGGTCGCTGAGCTGACCTATAAGAAAGCTTTTGAGATTTATGGAAATCCGCTGCCAGATATTGTTGATTTGCGGATTGAAAAAGAATTAACATCCATACTGGGGAATGGATTTGCCGTGATTTATCTGGCTTCCCAGATGCTGGTGCAACGTTCCAATGAACGGGGTTACTTGGTTGGTTCTCGTGGATCTGTCGGTTCCAGTTTCGTTGCGACCATGATTGGGATTACGGAGGTTAATCCTCTCTCTCCTCATTATGTTTGTAGTCAGTGTCAGTATAGTGAATTTATCACAGATGGTTCTTACGGTTCAGGATTTGATATGCCTGATAAGGACTGTCCAAAGTGTGGTCACAAACTCAGCAAAAATGGGCAGGATATTCCGTTCGAGACCTTCCTTGGTTTTGATGGAGATAAGGTTCCCGATATTGACTTGAACTTTTCGGGAGAAGACCAGCCTAGCGCTCACTTGGATGTGCGTGATATCTTTGGTGAAGAATATGCCTTCCGTGCAGGAACGGTTGGTACGGTGGCTGCCAAGACTGCCTATGGCTTTGTCAAGGGCTATGAGCGGGACTATGGGAAGTTTTATCGTGATGCAGAGGTGGAACGCCTCGCTCAGGGTGCGGCTGGTGTCAAGCGGACAACAGGACAACACCCGGGGGGAATCGTTGTTATTCCTAACTACATGGATGTCTACGATTTTACGCCTGTTCAGTATCCAGCAGATGACGTGACGGCTGAATGGCAGACGACCCACTTTAACTTCCACGATATCGATGAGAATGTCCTCAAACTTGATGTACTGGGGCATGATGATCCGACTATGATTCGGAAACTGCAGGACTTGTCTGGTATTGACCCTAATGAAATTCCCATGGATGATGAAAGCGTTATGGCTCTCTTTTCTGGAACGGAAGTTTTAGGGGTGACGCCTGAGCAAATTGGAACTCCAACAGGGATGCTGGGAATTCCAGAGTTTGGAACCAACTTTGTACGTGGAATGGTAGATGAGACACATCCGACGACTTTTGCGGAGTTGCTTCAGCTGTCTGGTCTATCCCACGGTACCGATGTGTGGCTGGGGAACGCCCAGGATCTGATCAAGCAAGGGATTGCGGACCTATCGACTGTTATCGGTTGTCGGGACGATATTATGGTTTATCTCATGCATGCTGGTCTTGAACCTAAGATGGCTTTTACTATCATGGAACGGGTACGTAAGGGAATGTGGCTAAAGATTTCCGAAGAGGAGCGAAATGGCTACATCGAAGCTATGAAAGCCAATAAGGTACCAGAGTGGTATATCGAGTCCTGTGGGAAAATCAAGTATATGTTCCCCAAAGCCCATGCGGCCGCCTACGTTATGATGGCCTTGCGTGTGGCCTACTTCAAGGTTCACCATCCGATTTATTATTACTGTGCTTACTTCTCCATCCGTGCCAAGGCTTTTGATATCAAGACAATGGGGGCGGGTTTGGATGCCATCAAGCGCAAGATGCAAGAAATTGCTGAAAAACGGAAGAACAATGAAGCCTCTAATGTGGAAATTGACCTCTATACAACTCTTGAGATTGTCAATGAAATGTGGGAACGTGGTTTCAAGTTTGGTAAACTCGATCTCTACCGTAGTCAGGCAACAGAGTTCCTCATCGATGGGGATACCCTCATTCCGCCATTTGTAGCCATGGATGGTCTGGGAGAGAACGTTGCTAAGCAGTTGGTGTGTGCGCGTGAAGAGGGGGAATTCCTCTCTAAGACAGAACTACGTAAACGCGGTGGACTGTCATCAACCTTGGTTGAAAAGATGGATGAAATGGGGATTCTTGGCAATATGCCAGAGGATAATCAGTTGAGTTTGTTTGATGATTTGTTTTAAGAATTAGAACGGAGAACATCTTTATGAAACTTAGAATCTTTGCGGAAGACAAACCAGCTGAAAAGGTTTTTGACTATCAGCTAGAGCTGGCAGATGAAACAATTATCCTATCGACAGTGCTTCTGTCGGGTGCCATTGCTTTAGCAGGATTGTTTTCTGCTTTAAAAGAAAAATAGAAAAGGAAAAATAAAATGGTTTTACCAAATTTTAAAGAAAATCTAGAAAAATATGCGAAATTATTGGTTGCGAACGGAATCAACGTGCAACCTGGTCACACTTTGGCTCTCTCTATCGATGTGGAGCAACGTGAGTTGGCGCATTTGATCGTTAAAGAAGCCTATGCCTTGGGTGCGCATGAGGTTATCGTTCAGTGGACAGATGATGTGATTAACCGTGAGAAATTCCTCCACGCGCCGATGGAGCGTCTGGACAATGTGCCAGAATACAAGATTGCTGAGATGAACTATCTCTTGGAAAATAAGGCTAGCCGTCTTGGTGTCCGTTCTTCTGACCCAGGTGCCTTGAACGGTGTGGACGCTGACAAGCTTTCAGCTTCTGCCAAAGCGATGGGACTTGCTATGAAACCAATGCGCATCGCAACGCAATCCAACAAGGTTAGCTGGACTGTAGCAGCCGCTGCTGGGCTTGAGTGGGCTAAGAAAGTCTTTCCAAATGCTGCGAGCGATGAAGAAGCAGTCGATCTCCTTTGGGACCAAATCTTCAAAACTTGCCGTGTCTATGAAGAAGATCCAGTTAAGGCTTGGGAAGAACATGCAGCCATCCTCAAGAGCAAGGCAGATATGCTTAATAAGGAGCAATTTTCAGCCCTTCATTATACAGCGCCAGGAACTGATTTGACACTTGGCTTACCTAAGAACCACGTTTGGGAATCAGCTGGTGCTATCAATGCACAGGGCGAAGGATTCTTGCCAAATATGCCAACAGAGGAAGTCTTCACAGCGCCTGATTTTCGTCTCGCAGATGGCTATGTTACTTCTACAAAACCACTTAGCTACAACGGAAATATCATTGAGGGAATTAAAGTAACCTTCAAGGATGGTCAAATCGTAGATATCACTGCTGAGAAGGGTGATCAGGTCATGAAAGACCTTGTCTCTGAAAATGCGGGCGCTCGTGCCTTGGGTGAATGTGCCTTGGTACCAGATCCAAGTCCAATTTCTCAGTCAGGTATTACCTTCTTCAACACCCTTTTTGATGAGAATGCTTCAAACCACTTGGCTATCGGTGCAGCCTATGCGACCAGCGTTGTTGGTGGAGCAGAGATGAGCGAAGAAGAACTTGAAGCTGCAGGACTGAACCGTTCAGATGTTCACGTGGACTTTATGATTGGTTCGAATCAAATGGATATCGATGGTATCCGTGAGGATGGAACACGCGTACCACTCTTCCGCAATGGAGATTGGGCAAATTAAGGAGAAGCTATGATTGGAAGCATGTTTGTCGGCCTTTTAATTGGACTACTAGCAGGGGCTATCACCAATCGTGGAGAACGAATGGGATGCTTTGGGAAGATGTTTCTCGGTTGGATTGGTGCCTTTCTAGGACAATTACTCTTTGGTTCTTGGGGGCCGAGCCTAAATGGTACAGCCATTATTCCAGCAGTTCTCGGTGCTATGGTTGTCTTAGCTATCTTCTGGGAAAGAGGAAGTTAATTTCTTAAATCTGATACTCAATGAAAATCAAAGAGCAAACTAGGAAACTAGCCGCAGGCTGCTCAAAGCACTGCTTTGCGGTTGTAGATAGAACTGACGAAGTCAGTAACATCTATACGGCAAGGCGACGTTGACGCGGTTTGAATTTGATTTTTGAAGAGTATGAAAAGAAAAGGAGGTTGGTCACTTGGGCCAGCCTCCTTTTGAGTATGATATAATGGTTCTATGAGATTAGATAAATTTTTAGTTGCCTGTGCTGTGGGGAGTCGGACAGAGGTCAAAAACTTGCTTAAGGCTGGGCGCGTGACAGTAAATGGTAAAAAAGAAAAGTCAGCTAAACTGCAGATTAATGAAGAAAGAGATGAGATTCGCTTTGATGGCCAAGTGCTGGAGTATGAAGAGTTTGTCTACTACATGATGAACAAGCCCCAAGGAGTTATTTCAGCGACTGAGGATCCCAAGCATAGAACAGTTCTAGACTTGCTGGATGATTTGGCTCGGAGCAAGGAAGTTTTTCCAGTAGGGCGCTTGGATATCGATACGCATGGACTCCTGCTCTTGACTAATAATGGTCATCTGGCCCATGCGTTGCTTTCACCTAAACGTCATGTGGATAAGACCTATCTGGCACAAGTCGAGGGAATTATGACCCAAGAAGATGTAGAGACATTTGCCAAGGGCATTCCGCTCAAGGACTTTGCCTGCCAGCCAGCTAAGCTGGAGATTTTGTCAGTGGATTCAGATAAGGATGAGAGCCAGGTTCGGGTGACCATTGCTGAAGGCAAATTCCACCAGGTCAAACGCATGGTAGCCTACTGTGGTAAGGAAGTCGTGGACTTGCAACGTTTGACGATGGGAACTTTAGCCTTGGATGAGAACTTAGAACGAGGAGAATGGCGTCGCGTCAGTCAAGAAGAGCTCGAATTACTTTTTGCTAGTGTGAAATAGTGTCCATAACATGAAAAAGGTGAGTCTATTTGGCTTGCTTTTTCATTTTTCAGTTGCTTCCTTTGTGAAAAGAGTTATAATAGACAGTAGAATAAAAGGAGGAATCTATGAACGCGATTCAAGAATCATTTACGGATCAATTATTTGCTAACTATGAAGCAAATGTCAAATACCAAGCTATCGAAAATGCTGCTAGCCACAACGGAATTTTTGCAGCCCTAGAACGTCGTCAGAGCCATGTAGACAACACACCTGTTTTCTCTTTGGATTTGACCAAGGACAAGGTCACTAACCAGAAAGCCTCTGGTCGTTGCTGGATGTTTGCAGCTCTCAACACCTTCCGCCACAAACTCATCTCTCAATACAAACTTGAAAATTTTGAGTTGTCACAAGCCCACACCTTCTTCTGGGACAAGTATGAGAAATCAAACTGGTTCTTGGAGCAAGTGATTGCGACTGCAGACCAAGACTTGACGAGCCGCAAAGTTAGCTTCCTACTCCAAACTCCTCAACAAGACGGTGGACAGTGGGATATGGTCGTTGCCCTCTTTGAGAAATACGGTGTCGTGCCCAAGTCTGTTTATCCTGAGTCAGTTTCATCTAGCAGTAGCCGTGAGTTAAATGCAATCCTTAACAAATTGCTTCGTCAAGATGCCCAAATCTTGCGTGATTTGTTGGCTTCTGGTGCAGACCAAGCGACTGTTCAAGCCAAGAAAGAAGAGCTCTTGCAGGAAATCTTTAACTTCCTTGCCATGTCTTTGGGACTTCCACCACGCCAGTTTGATTTTGCTTATCGCGATAAGGATAATAACTATCAAAGCGAAAAGGGAATTACTCCACAAGAGTTTTACAAGAAATATGTCAATCTGCCTTTAGAAGATTATGTTTCGGTTATCAACGCCCCAACTGCTGACAAGCCTTACGGTAAATCTTACACAGTTGAGATGTTAGGAAATGTGGTTGGTAGCCGTGCAGTTCGCTACATCAACGTTCCAATGGAACGCTTGAAAGAATTGGCGATTGCCCAAATGCAGACAGGAGAAACTGTTTGGTTTGGTTCAGATGTCGGCCAGCTCAGCAATCGCAAAGCTGGAATCCTTGCGACTGATGTTTATGACTTTGAATCAAGCATGGATATTCAACTCACTCAAGACAAGGCTGGACGTTTGGATTATAGCGAAAGCTTGATGACCCACGCCATGGTCTTGACAGGTGTTGATTTGGACGAAAATGGACAATCAGTCAAGTGGAAAGTTGAAAACTCATGGGGAGACAAGGTCGGTACAGATGGTTACTTTGTTGCCTCAGACGCTTGGATGGACGAATACACTTACCAAATCGTTGTTCGCAAAGAATTATTGACAGCAGAAGAACAAGCTGCTTATGAAGCAGAACCAATCGTGTTAGCACCATGGGATCCAATGGGAGCCTTGGCAGAATAAAGCATAAAGAAAAAAGGTTAGGGGAATCCTAGCCTCTTTTGTTTTTAAGTGCTTCTTAAAGTAGTGATAGATAATGCTTGCCAAGGGAGTTCTTCTTATTTTGAGTCTTTAAGTGACAGAGAAAAAGATATGTGTTATTATAGTAGTACAAAAGGATATCGGAGTAGAAATGAAGTATTTAAGCAGCCAAGACATCAAGGATCGTCAACGAAACATCAGTGACATTAAACCCTATAAAACAACCAAGGAAATCGTCGTTTCAAATATCTTTACTTTCTTTAATGCCATGAACTTGGCTCTGGCAGTTCTGGTAGCCACAACCTTGCGATTTGAAAATATGCTCTTTTTAGGTGTGATTGCTATCAATACAGCCATTGGGATTTTCCAAGAAGTGCGTTCAAAAAATTCTCTGGAAAAGCTAAGTTTGCTTGGTAAAAGTAAGTACAGAGTCAACCGAGATGGCCAAACGATTGAGATTGATCCAGAGGACATCGTTCTGGGTGAGTACCTGTATCTCAATCTGGGTGATCAGGTGCCTGTCGATGCAGAAGTGCTTGAAGGAAATATTGAAGTGGATGAGTCTTTGCTGACGGGTGAGAGTGATTCTGTCTTTAAAACGGTTGGTGACCAGCTGATGAGCGGAAGCAATGTCGTTAGCGGTACTTGTCTGGTTACGGCAACGGCGGTCGGACCCGATAGTTATATCAACAAACTCGCAAAATCCAGCAAGGAATTCAAAAAATACCCTTCTCAACTACGCGATTACATGGATAAGATTTTAAAAATCGTCTCTATCCTGCTGGTGCCAGTTGCCATTCTGCTCTATGTCAGAGGTTTTAGTCTAGGGCGGACTTATATTGAAATTGTCTTGGGAAGTTCTGGCGCCTTGGTCGGCATGATTCCAGAGGGATTGATTCTACTGGTTAGCGTTTCCCTAGCAGTAGCGGCTATGAAGCTGGCCAAAAAGAAGGTTCTAGTGCAGGAACTATACTGTGTGGAAACTTTGGCGCGAGTAGATGTTCTTTGTTTTGATAAGACAGGAACCATCACGACTGGTAATATGAAGGTCCAAGAAATGGATGTTAATGTAGCAGAGAAACTGTCTTCTTATCTAGCCTATTTTGACGATGAAAATGCGACGTCGCGGGCTCTGAAGACTTACTTAACCTGTGAGAAAAAGTGGGACGTTCAAGAGGTAGGTGCCTTTTCAAGTAAAAATAAGTATTCCTTTGTCCAAGTAAAAGAGGGCGGGACCTATTTCTTCGGGGCCTATGAGTTTCTAGGCTTTACCCAAGCGATGGATCCTTACTATGAACATCTAAAACAGCAAGGTTTTCGAATCTTATCGCTTGCTCATAGCAAGGACCAGATTACAAGCCCAGCCAATATGGAACTATTAGGGCATGTCGTTCTGTCAGATGAGATCAAGGATAATACCAAGGAAACCTTTGATTATTTCGAGTCACAAGGTGTTGAAGTGAAGATTATCAGTGGGGATAATCATGTGGCTGTATATGGGGTGGCTCGTAAAGCAGGATTTAAAGAATCAGCGCGAGCAATTGATATGACCAAGGTGAGTGATGAGGACTTTGAAAGAGTGGTCTTGGAACACGATATCTTTGGACGCGTGACTCCTGAGCAGAAAGAAAAGATGGTGACCGTTTTGCAAAATGCTGGTAAAACAGTTGCTATGAGTGGTGACGGGGTCAACGATGTTCTGGCTCTCAAGAAAGCAGATATTAGTTTTGCTATGAATGGTGCTACTAGTGCAGCCAAAAGCGTCTCCAACATTGTTTTTCTCACAGATGACTTTGTAGTATTCTATGATATCTTGATGGAAGGCCGCCGTGTCATCAATAACATCCAAAAGGTCGCCTCTCTCTTTCTAACAAAGACTTTCTTCTCCATCGTTTTTGCGATTTTGAGTGTGATCTTTGGTTTGGAATTTGCCTTTATCCCCATTCAGTTTACAATCATTTCAGCCATTACGATTGGGATTCCATCCTTCTTTCTAACTTTTGAGTCCAATAAAGAAAAGGTTAGCACTCACTTTATGAGAGATATCCTAACCAACGCGGCGATTGGTGGTGGCGTTCTGGTTGCTAGTGTTCTCCTGACCAACTTCTTTATCACTGTCCCAGGTCAGGTCAAATTTATTTGCTTCCTACTGGCTTTAATCAATGGTCTGTGTCTAGTTGCCAAGGTCAGTCTGCCATTTAATCGATACAAACTAGTCTTGCTCACACTGTTGAGCCTTGCAGCCCTTGTTGGCGTACTTGCCAATACCTTCATCTTGCAAGGAGCGTATGTGCCTTTAGAAACCACCCAAGTCGTCTATGTAGCCATCCTAGCAGTGGTGATTGGTGGCTTGCATTATTTGACTAGAAGAAAAAGTTGATACACAAAAAGAATCAGGTTTATTACCTGATTCTTTTTTATTTATATTCTCGATGGTTTACATGATACCGAAGAAACGAGCTGCAATACCTACTGCAAAGAGAGCAAGGATGATTGCGATTGGTGATACTTTTTTCTTAAGCAACCACATGCAGAGGAAAGTAAGGAGAAGTCCCATCAATCCTGGAATCAATGAGTTCAACTGACCTTGAAGTGTTTGTGGTTGAACGCTATCCAAGCTCAAACCACTAAGAGCCTGACCAAGAATTCCCTTCAATTCTCCACCTGTTACAGGTCCTTCTGGGAAGTTGATGTAGGCACCTTCAGCCAATTGTTTACCAGGAAGGTTAACAGTGAAGTTGATAGATACCCAACGTTGTACAAGAACGGCAAGGATGAACATACCAAGGATAGATGCTCCTTTAGTGATGTCTTTCAAGATACCACCAGACATGTCTTTAGTGATTTCAGATCCAGCTTTGTAACCGAACTCTTGTGTATACCATAGGAAGGCCATACGGATAGCATTCCATCCGAAGAAGAAGAGAAGGGGACCAACAATGTTACCAGATGCAGCAAGTGATGCACCAAGGGCTCCAAGGATAGGACGAACTGTAAACCAGAATACTGGGTCACCGATACCAGCAAGAGGTCCCATCATACCGATCTTAACCCCTTGGATAGCCGCATCGTCGATTTCAACACCGTTAGCGCGTTCTTCTTCAAGTGCAAGAGTAACCCCCATGATTGGAGCAGCGACGTATGGGTGAGTGTTGAAGAACTCAAGGTGACGCTCAAGAGCAGCCGCTTGGTCTTCTTTTTTAGTGTACAATTTTTTGATAGCTGGGATCAATGAGTAAGCCCAACCCAAGTTTTGCATACGTTCGTAGTTCCAAGAACCTTGAAGGAATTGTGAACGCCACCAAACTTTTTGACGATCTGATTTTGATAATTGAATTTTTTCAGCCATGATTGTTCCCCTTTCTAGTAGTCTTCTAGGATATCACCGATTGGGTCGTTAGAAGTCGCAGCTCCGCCGCCACCGTTTCCGCCTTGTTTTGTAAGGTTAAGGTAGATGAAAGCAAGGGCAACACCGATGACACCAAGGGCAATCAAAGTCAATTGAGAGATTGCTGCAAGAGCAAAACCGATAGCGAAGAATGGCCATACTTCACGAGTTGCCATCATGTTGATAACCATAGCGTAACCAACGGCAACGACCATAGCACCACCGACAGCCATACCACCATTCAACCATTCTGGCATTAGGCCAAGAGCGTCTTGAACAGCAGAAGCTGGGATAGCGATAAGGAAGGCTGCAGGGATAGCGATACGAAGACCTTGAAGAACAAGGGCAAAGTAGTGAGCGCGTTCAACAGCCGCAATGTTTCCTTCTTTTGCAGCTGCGTCAGCTGAGTGAACCAAGGCAACTGAGATTGTACGAACAATCATTGTCAAGAAAAGTCCAGCTACGGCAAGAGGGATAGCTGTGGCTGTTGCGACGGCGATACCTTCAGTAGTAAAATTACCACCTTTGATCAAGATGATCGCTGCGGCAACAGATGCAAGAGCAGCGTCAGGAGCTACGGCAGCTCCGATGTTAGCCCAACCAAGGGCGATCATTTGAAGAGATCCACCAAGCATAACACCTGCTTCAAGGTTACCTGTTGCAAGTCCGATAAGGGTACATGCGACGATTGGTTGATGGAATTGGAATTGGTCGAGGATACCTTCAAGACCTGCAAGGAAGGCAACAACTACAACCAAGATAGCAGAAATGATTGAAATATCTGACATGGTTTTATTCCTTTTCTATTTAGTTTTAATAAAGTATTTAATCCTGTTTTCAAAAATGATAAAACAGATTAAAATTATTGAACGTTTGCTTTCTTAATCAAGTCAAACAAATCTTTTTTCGTGTCGTTTGGTACTTTACGTACATCAAATTCAACACCGAGGTCACGCATTTTTTCAAATGTTGCAACATCATCTTTGTCCATAGACAAGACGTTGTTGATCATTGTTTTACCTGTTGAGTGGGCCATAGAACCAACGTTAAGGGTTTTGATTGGCACGCCGCCTTCGATGGCACGAAGGGCATCTTGAGGTGTTTCAAACAAGATAAGAGCATGTGTGTTACCAAAACGAGGATCTTTTGCAACTTCAATCAATTTTTTGATTGGTACAACGTTCGCTTTTACTCCGTTAGGAGCAGCTTGCTTGATCAATTCTTTACGCAACTCGTCGTTTGCAACGTTATCTGAAGCAACGATGATACGGTCTGCTTTTGAATCTGGTGTCCAAGCAGTTGCGACTTGTCCGTGAAGAAGACGTGTGTCAAGACGGGCAAGATTGATTTTCAATTTACCATCTCCGATAACAGTTCCTTCTGGAATAGCAGCTTGGGCAACTGGAGCAGCCGTAGCACTAGCCCCTTCCTCAACTGGATTGAGCTCTTCTGGAAGAGCTTTGATGCCATCTTTGGCTTCTTTAATGATATTCGCAGCGACTTTATCCACACCTGCAGTAGCGTCCATAAGGCGCTCAGTGTAGGCTTGGATCAACATCGGCAAGTTAAGCCCTGTGATGATGGCAAACTTACGCTCAGGATTTTCTCCCATCACGCGGCTAGCTTGGTTGAATGGAGATCCACTCCAAAGGTCAGCCAATACTAGAACCTCATCTTCTGCGTCAAATGCAGCCACAGCATTGTTGAATTTAGCGTAAAGGTCATCTGGACCTTCATTTGGCATAAAGGTTACAACTAGAACCTTTTCTTGTTCACCAAAGATCATAGATCCTGACTGATGAATACCCGCAGCAAATTCGCCGTGGCTCGCAATAATGATTCCGATACTCATTATTGTCATTCCTCCTTTTAAAATGTTTGACTTATAGGTTTCCTAAAAAACCTCAGACGTACCTAGTATAAATCGTTTTCATATAAAAATCAACTACTTTTTCGAAAATTGTAAAAGTTTTCAATGAAAATAGGCTTACAAAATGTTAATATATAAATAAATTCAAAAAATATATGAAAATAGCAATAGAAAATTTAATATAAAAATACTGAAAATGAGTGACCTTTATGAAAACAGAATGAAAATAAAAGGAAAGATTGCAGGATAGCAATCCTCCTTTTTATAGGAATAAATTTTGTAAAGCGTGGGCTACCCCGTCTTCTTCGTTGGTCAGAGGAAGTTGTTCGTCTGCATATGGAAGGAGAGAAGGATTGGCGTTTTTCATAGCATATCCCTTGCCTGCAAATGCCAACATTTCCGTATCATTATGCTCATCACCAAAGGCGATTAAGTCTTTTTTATCACGATTCATCACATTGAGCAGGTACTCTAGAGCAAAGGCCTTGTTTACACCCTTGGGAGTACACTCGAGGATGTTGAGGGGACCACCCCAGGTATTGATAGCTAGTTGGTGCTGATAAAAACGATTCATCTCGTCCGCTAGAGCGTATTTGTCTTTAACCCTTGTTTGCAAGAGAATGCAGTTGGGATTCTTGGTTACTCGTTCGGGTTTGAATTGATTTTCCGGTTGGAAGTTCTCTACGCCAAATAGTTTAGGGTCCGCAATTTCTTCATTCGGAGCTGTAATGTAAAATTTCTTACGGTATTCTCCTGCAATAAAGTCGGCCTGGATATCCTCTTTACGTTTGACCATATCTAGGAGATATTTTTTGTCCAAAGTTAAGCATCTTTCGTGCTCCCAAGCCTGTCCTGGTAGATGGGTAAGGGAGCCGTTAAAGTTAATCATGGGAGTATGCAATTCTAGTTCGCGGTAGAAGTCTTTTGCCATGCGATACGGACGCCCCGTCGTGATGATGACATGATGTCCTTTTTCTGAAATTTTTTTGATTGTCTCTTTGGTAAAATCGGAGAGCTTGCTTTCGCTATTCAACAGGGTTCCGTCCAAATCGACTGCGATAATTTTTTTAGTCATATAAACCTTCCTAGTCGTTTCCAGATAAGATGTCTACTATTATATCAAAAAGAAAGAAGAAAAGCAGACTCGAGATAAAAAACAAAAATTGTTCCAATTTGGTAAATAAACCAAATAAATATATTGAAAAGGTGAATGATAAGTGGTATAATACTAATATTGTTCGTAAAAAACAAAAGGAGATTCATAATGGAAAAACTATTTAAACTAAAAGAGAACGGGACGGACGTTCGTACGGAGGTTCTCGCTGGTTTAACAACTTTCTTTGCAATGAGTTACATTCTCTTTGTAAACCCACAAATGCTTGCGCAGACAGGGATGCCTGCTCAAGGTGTTTTCCTAGCAACGATTATTGGTGCAGTAGCTGGTACCCTGATGATGGCCTTCTATGCGAACCTGCCATATGCTCAAGCACCAGGTATGGGACTCAATGCCTTCTTTACCTTTACAGTCGTATTTGGACTTGGTTATTCATGGCAAGAGGCCTTGGCTATGGTCTTTATCTGTGGGATTATTTCACTAATCATTACCTTAACAAATGTTCGTAAAATGATTATTGAATCCATTCCCAATGCGCTTCGTTCGGCTATTTCAGCAGGTATCGGTGTCTTCCTTGCCTATGTAGGGATTAAGAATGCTGGTCTTTTGAAATTCTCTATTGATCCAGGAAGTTATACAGTTGCTGGTGAGGGTGCTGATAAGGCCCAAGCAGCCATTACAGCAAACTCTTCAGCAGTTCCAGGTCTGGTTAGCTTTAATAATCCAGCTGTTTTAGTGGCTATTGCAGGTTTGGCGATTACGATTTTCTTTGTTATCAAGGGTATCAAAGGAGGAATCATTCTTTCTATCTTAACAACGACAGTTCTTGCTATCGCTGTTGGTTTGGTTGATGTATCAAGCATTGATTTTTCTAATAACCATGTAGGTGCAGCCTTTGAAGATTTGAAGACAATTTTTGGCGCAGCACTTGGTTCACAAGGATTGGGTGCTTTAATCTCAGACACTGCTCGTCTACCGGAAACACTTATGGCTATTCTGGCCTTCTCGTTGACAGATATTTTTGACACAATTGGTACCTTGATTGGTACAGGTGAAAAAGTCGGTATCGTAGCGACAAATGGTGAAAATCACCAATCAGATAAGTTGGATAAGGCTCTTTACTCTGACTTGATTGGTACTTCAATTGGTGCCATCGCAGGTACTTCAAACGTAACAACCTATGTTGAGTCTGCAGCGGGTATCGGTGCAGGTGGACGTACTGGATTGACAGCCCTAGTGGTTGCGATCTGTTTTGCTCTATCTAGCTTCTTTAGCCCACTTCTAGCGATTGTTCCTACAGCTGCAACAGCACCAATTTTGATCATCGTCGGAATCATGATGCTTTCTAACTTGAAAAACATTCCTTGGGATGATATGGCTGAAGCGGTTCCTGCCTTCTTTACATCTATCTTCATGGGATTCAGCTACTCTATCACACAAGGGATTGCAGTTGGTTTCTTGACTTATACGTTAACAAAAGTTGTCAAAGGTCAAGCAAAGGACGTGCACGCGATGATTTGGATTTTGGATGCCTTGTTTATCCTTAACTATATCAGTATGGCGCTTTAAATGATATAATAGTAGAAAAGGGGTTATCCCCCTTTTACTATAAGGAGGTATATCATGAAAGAAAAGACGATCTGGCGAGAGGTTTGGGACAGAGGGATGTGGATCCTCATCCTTTTAGCAGCTTTTGTCCTATCACAATTTCCTTTAGGGTTATCCGCTTGGTTGACTTCTAAACAATTTCCGCTTTTGCAGTCAGGACTCTTAGTTGGTGCTTTGTCTATTGTCGTTTTGGTAGTATTCATCATTGGTGCGCGAAAAACAAAGCTTGCTACCTTTGATCTATCCTTTTTTAAGGCTAAGGACCTAGCTCGCTTGGTATTGAGCTATCTAGTAATCTTTGCTACTAATTTGTTGGGATCAGCTTTGCTTCGCATGATGAATGAAACAACGACGAGTAATCAATCAATACTGAATGGCTTAGTTCAGAATAGTTCCTTGATTTCAACTTTCTTCCTACTAGTCTTGATTGCGCCGATTTGTGAAGAAATTTTGTGTCGTGGAATTATTCCAAAAAAGATCTTCCGTGGGAAAGAAAAACTTGGCTTTGTTGTTGGTGCAATCGTCTTTGCCTTGCTCCATATGCCAACCAATTTACCTTCTGTGATTATTTATGGAGGGATGTCAACGGTTTTGACTTGGACAGCCTATAAGACTGAGCGTTTGGAGATGTCCATTTTGCTTCATATGATTCTTAATGGTATTGCATTTTGTTTGTTGGCCTTATTGGTATTGATTAGTAGAAATCTAGGTCTATCATTCTAAACCATTGGCCTACTTGAAAAAGATGAATACTAACGTGTCCATCTTTTTTCTTTTTATGGTAAAATAGAGAGATAATATGGTAGAGAACCTTAAGGGAGTAACCGTTATGTCCAATAAAGTCAACCGCGAAAAAACAGCTATTTGTGGAATTATCAATGTAACACCAGATTCTTTTTCGGATGGTGGGCAGTTTTTTGCTCTTGAGCAGGCACTCCAGCAAGCTCGTAAATTGATAGCAGAAGGAGCGAGCATGCTAGATATTGGCGGAGAATCGACTCGGCCGGGCAGTAGCTATGTTGAGATAGAAGAGGAAATCCAGCGTGTTGTTCCAGTGATTAAAGCTATCCGTGAGGAAAGTGATGTTCTCATTTCCATCGATACTTGGAAAAGTCAGGTGGCAGAGGTTGCCTTGGCTGCTGGTGCCAATCTGGTAAATGACATTACGGGTCTCATAGGAGATGAGAAAATGGCGGATGTGGTTGCTAAGGCTGGTGCGAAAGTAGTCATCATGTTTAATCCAGTCATGGCTCGACCTCAGCATCCTAGCTCGCTCATATTTCCTCATTTTGGATTTGGTCAGGCTTTTACAGAGGAAGAGTTAGCTGACTTTGAAAAAATGCCAATTGAAGACTTGATGGAGGCTTTCTTTGAACGAGCTCTAGTGAGAGCGAATCAAGCTGGGATAGTAAGAGAAAACATTCTGCTGGATCCAGGGATTGGCTTTGGTTTGACCAAGAAAGAAAATCTGCTCCTTCTACGGGATTTGGATAAACTGCATCAGAAAGGCTATCCAATCTTTCTTGGAGTTTCGCGTAAGCGATTTGTCATCAATATCCTAGAAGAAAATGGTTTTGAAGTTAATCCTGAAACGGAAGTCGGTTTCCGCAATCGGGACACAGCTTCAGCTCATGTAACCAGTATCGCTGCAAGACAGGGTGTCGAAGTAGTGCGCGTGCATGATGTAGCCAGTCACAAGATGGCGGTTGAAATTGCGTCAGCCATTCGTTTGGCAGATGATGCAGAAAATCTAGATTTAAAACAATATAAATAAGATGAACGAAATTCAAAACAATCAGTGGATTGCCCACTACCGGACGGACCAACCACATTTTGGCTTGGAACGCATGGTAGAACTCCTAGCTCTGCGAGGCAATCCCCATCTCAAACTCAAGGTCATCCATATCGGAGGGACCAATGGCAAGGGTTCAACCATTGCTTTTTTGAAAAAGATGCTGGAAGGGCTAGGCCTGAGAGTTGGGGTGTTCAGCTCGCCCTATCTCATTCATTATACGGATCAGATTAGCATCAATGGGGAATCCATCCCCGAAGCGAAACTAGAAGCCCTCATGGCAGACTATCAGTCTTTGCTTGAGGGGGAATCTGCTGACAATTTGCAGGGAACAACTGAGTTTGAGATTATCACAGCTCTAGCTTATGATTACTTTGCCTCAGAACAAGTAGATGTAGCTATCATGGAAGTCGGCATGGGTGGCCTTCTGGATAGTACCAATGTTTGTCAGCCAATTTTGACAGGGATTACGACCATTGGACTGGATCATGTAGCCCTACTTGGTGATACCTTGGAAGCCATAGCAGAGCAGAAGGCTGGTATTATCAAACAAGGTATTCCATTAGTGACAGGTCATATTGTTCCTGAAGTCTTGACTGTGATCGACCCTATTGCAGAATCTAAAAATGCACCGAGAATACGACATGGGAAAGATTATCAGGTCAGTCACCAAAAGAGTGTGGTGACAGGCGAAATCTTTGATTATACCAGTTCTGTCAGACAAGGTCGTTTTCAAACAGGTCTGCTTGGTTTGCACCAGATAGAGAATGCGGGGATGGCCATAGCTTTACTTGATACTTTTTGTCAAGAAGATGGACGGGAGTTGGCAAGTAATGACTTGGTTGATCAAGCTTTGAAAGAGACCAGATGGCCAGGGCGTTTGGAGGTTCTGTCTAGCGACCCCTTGATGATTTTGGATGGGGCCCACAATCCCCATGCTATTAAGGCTTTACTAGCAACCTTGCAAGAACGCTTTGCGGATTATCGTAAGGAAATCCTCTTTACGTGTATTAAAACCAAGGCCTTGGAGGATATGTTGGATTTGCTAGAAACGGTGCCAGATATTCAATTGACTGTAACCCATTTTGACGATAGTCGGGCGACTGATGAAAGCGTGCTGAAAGAGACAGCCAAGTCTAGAAATCTCAATTACCAAAGTTGGCAGGATTTTCTAGAGCAGAAATTGACAGATAAAAAAGAAGAGAAACAAACAGTTAGGATTGTCACAGGTTCCTTGTATTTCTTGAGCCAAGTGAGAGCCTATCTGATGGAGAGGAAGAACGAGAATGGATACACAAAAGATTGAAGCAGCTGTAAAAATGATTATCGAGGCTGTTGGTGAGGACGCTAACCGCGAGGGGTTGCAGGAAACACCTGCTCGTGTAGCCCGTATGTACCAAGAGATTTTTTCAGGTCTTGGCCAAACTGCTGAGGAACACTTGTCAAAATCCTTTGAGATTATTGATGATAATATGGTAGTGGAAAAGGATATTTTTTTCCATACTATGTGTGAGCACCACTTCTTGCCCTTTTATGGGAGAGCGCACATTGCCTACATTCCAGATGGTCGGGTGGCAGGTTTGTCCAAGCTAGCCCGTACGGTTGAAGTTTATTCTAAAAAACCACAGATTCAAGAACGGTTGAATATTGAAGTGGCTGATGCCTTGATGGACTATCTGGGTGCTAAAGGGGCCTTTGTTGTCATTGAGGCCGAGCATATGTGTATGAGCATGCGTGGTGTCAGAAAACCAGGTACTGCGACTTTGACAACAGTCGCTCGTGGTCTATTTGAAACAGATAAGGACCTCCGAGACCAGGCTTATCGCTTAATGGGACTATAAAAAGAATCCGCTTCATGCGGATTTTTCTAGAAAGGACTAGTTATGGATCAACTGCAGATAAAAGATTTGGAAATTTTTGCTTATCATGGTCTCTTTCCAAGTGAGAAAGAATTAGGGCAGAAGTTTGTTATTTCCGCAAGCTTATCCTATGATATGACCAAGGCGGCGACAGAATTGGATTTGACAGCTTCTGTCCATTACGGAGAATTGTGTCAGCAGTGGACGACCTGGTTTCAGGAAAGCACTGAGGATTTGATTGAAACGGTAGCCTACAAACTAGTTGAACGTACCTTTGAGACCTATCCTCTTGTCCAAGAGATTGAGTTGGAACTAAAAAAACCTTGGGCTCCAGTGCATTTACCGTTGGATACCTGCTCGGTGACCATTCACCGTCGTAAGCAGCGGGCCTTTATCGCTCTAGGAAGCAATATGGGAGACAAAAAAGCAAACTTGGAACAAGCCATTGACAAACTGCGAGCTCGAGGCATCCATATTCTCAAAGAGTCCAGTGTCTTGGCGACGGAACCTTGGGGTGGTGTGGAGCAGGATAGCTTTGCCAATCAGGTGATTGAAGTAGAAACCTGGCTACCAGCACCAGTCTTGTTAGAAACATTATTAGCCATCGAGTCAGAAATGGGACGGGTGAGAGAAGTGCATTGGGGGCCTCGCTTGATTGATTTGGACTTACTCTTTGTGGAGGACCAAGTCATCTATACAGACGACCTCATCTTACCTCATCCTTATATAGCAGAACGCCTCTTTGTCCTTGAGCCGTTAGCGGAAATAGCCCCCCATTTTATCCATCCAATCTTAAAACAACCAATTCGTTACTTGGTTGACCAGTTGGAGCAAGGAAATGCCTAAACTTTCCGAGACCTATAGTAAGTGGAAGAGTATCGGGGAGGGACTACTTGCTATTGTTCTAGGGCTTCTCTTGATTCGTTTTGGACAAGTTATTCCGCGGATGGGGTACCAGTTGCTGATGGGCTACTTTTCCTTGTCAGCAGTTTGGCACTTGTTGACTCGCTGGTTTCAGGATAAAAAACGTCGGGAAAATATCTTTGTAACCTTGGCCAAGCTGGTGGTCGCGGCTCTCGTGTTTGACTCTATCATCTTGCAAGACCTTGCCCTCTATCTCCTAGTCTTTGCCATTGCGAGCTACCAGCTGTTTACGGGTGGCATTAGTCTTGTGACCTGGTCTCTCTATCGAAAAAATGCTATTCATCCTCGACTTCACCATCTCTTCGATGCTGTATGGATGACAGGATTTGGGCTTTATAGCATCTCTCCTTTTCACGATGCAGCGAATTTTGAATTGCTCTTGCTTGGGTTTTACTTGCTCATGCTAGGAGCAAGTAGCCTTCGGGATGGTTTCTTTTTTGAAAGGATAGAAAACAACCCCAAGCTAAAACGACGAATGCGAATGACTTTGCCAATCTTTGTGACGGCTTTGATCCCTATCAGTACCTTGCGAAAACTAAATGAGTGGCTGGCAAATCATGAAAGCCAAGAAGGGGAAGTTCATTCAGAAAGAAAAAACGATCAGACGGTTGATCTGGAAATTTTTGTCCATACCTCAGAAACCTCTTTCTTCCTTGCTATGGGACATGTGGATATTTGTTATCAAGGGACAGTTATTTCCTATGGTTCCTATGATCCCCACTCGGAGCGTTTATTCGGTATGGTTGGAGACGGTGTTTTGTTTAAGGCCAATCGAGAAAAATACATTGAGCTCTGTAAGAGGGAAAGTCAGAAGACCTTGTTTGCTTACGGTCTGAGTTTGACGGACCAACAGAAAGCTGCTATCCAAGCTCGTTTAGAAGAAATAGAAGACCTGTTAATTCCTTGGGAGCCGAGCTCTCAATTGATGAAAAGAAGAGAGGGCGAGGTAAAGCATACCTACTCCTACCAACTGAAAGAGGAAGCAGATGCGACCCTCTATAAATTCAGCTCATCCGAGTTTAAGACCTACTTTGTTCTCAGTACCAACTGTGTCTTGCTGGCAGACTCTATCGTGGGAAAAGCTGGGACTGATATATTGAGTCCCCAAGGTTTCATTGTGCCAGGGACTTATCAGGATTACCTTGACTTAGAGTATACAAAACCAAACGGTCTAGTTGTTAGTCGCTCTATTTATTAGAAAAAGAAAACTCTAGTTCCTCAGCAGTTTGCGCTGAGAAGCTAGAGTTTTTAAAATAGGTCATTTTCTTCTGGAAGGAGGATGGTTTCTCTGCCGTCCAAGTCTAAAACAAGAACCCTAGGAGGGTAAAGCGGATCGAAAGGATGATTGAAATCAAAATCGATGCTAGTCGGAAGGTGCTGGCTAGAAAAATGGAAGGTGATGGTCCCCTTATTGTTGAGCAGTTGAAACTCAAGTTCTTCTTCTAATTCAAAGACATTTTTCAGAAAATGATCGATAATATACCATAAAGAGTCAATGACATCGTCAGGCAGGCTGGTCACAACACCAAAACTAGCAGAACGTCTCTGAGTATTTGTAAAAGCCATAAGAGTCCCCTCCCCCTTTTATTTTTCCTTATCATACAGCAAAATATCTCAAAAATCAAGAAATCGTACTCGCTTTTTCAAAATGAGAATGAAGAATGAAATTTTTTCAAAGTTTCTCCTAAAAATACTTGAAAGTGTTTACAATAAGTGATAAAATGGAATAAGTAGATGCGTGAAAGCGAAATTTTCATTATAGAAAGGAAACGGAATGAACACAGATGATACAGTAACGATTTATGACGTCGCCCGTGAAGCAGGAGTTTCGATGGCAACAGTTAGCCGTGTCGTTAATGGCAACAAGAATGTTAAAGAGAACACTCGAAAAAAGGTCCTAGAAGTGATTGATCGCTTGGACTATCGTCCCAATGCGGTAGCACGTGGTTTGGCTAGCAAGAAAACAACGACAGTCGGAGTTGTGATTCCTAACATTACCAATGGTTATTTCTCAACGCTTGCTAAGGGAATTGACGACATTGCTGAAATGTACAAGTATAACATTGTCCTTGCAAATAGTGATGAGGATGATGAAAAGGAAGTTTCAGTGGTCAACACTCTCTTTTCAAAACAAGTCGATGGGATTATCTTTATGGGCTATCACTTGACTGAAAAGATTCGTTCAGAGTTTTCTCGTTCACGGACACCGGTTGTTCTTGCTGGTACTGTGGATGTAGAACATCAACTTCCAAGTGTAAATATCGACTACAAACAAGCAACGATTGATGCCGTGAGCTACCTTCTCAAAGAAAACGAAAAAATTGCTTTTGTGAGTGGACCACTTGTCGATGATATCAATGGCAAGGTTCGTTTGATTGGTTACAAGGAAGCCTTGAAAAAAGCTGGACATTCTTATAGCGAGGGTTTGGTCTTTGAATCAAAATACAGCTATGACGATGGTTATGCCTTGGCAGAACGCTTGATTTCATCACAAGCTACAGCCGCAGTTGTAACAGGTGATGAATTGGCAGCGGGTGTGTTGAATGGTTTGGCTGACCATGGTGTATCTGTGCCAGAAGAGTTTGAAATCATCACGACAGATGACTCTCAGATTGCACGATTCACTCGTCCAAACTTGACGACTATTGCCCAACCTCTTTATGACTTAGGTGCTATCAGCATGCGTATGTTGACTAAGATTATGCATAAGGAAGAGCTGGAAGAACGTGAAGTTCTCCTACCTCATGGTTTGACAGAGCGCCGCTCTACACGAAAACGTAAATAGTAAAAATAGGAAATCGTGAAGATTTCCTATTTTTGCGTTCTAGAGAAGAGGTTTATCCTTCCATATAGTCTTTCAAAGCCTGTCCTTTTAATCCAGCATTAAGGGCAATTAATAATTTGAGGCGAGCTTTTTGAGCGTTGAGTTCTTTGACAAAGAAAACACCAGCTCGTTGCAACTGCACTCCTCCACCTTGGTAGGCGTAGACAGGTTCAGCAATGCCGTTAAAGCATCGTGAGACCAAGGCGACTGGAATTCCTTTTTGCAGGAGATTTTCCAACTTTTGAGCTGTTTCTTTGGGAACATTGCCTGCTCCAAAAGCCTGAATGACTAAGCCATCCAGTTGTTCCAAGTCTAACATATCGATCAGCTCGTCTGTCATACCTGCATAGGCTGAGATGATGGGAACCAGACCTTGAATATGCTCGAGATCAAACCGGACACGGGGTTCAGCCGTTTTAAAGTAGAGGATTTCTTGCTTCATGATGAGGCCAAGAGGTCCATGTGTTGGGGTTTGAAAGGTGCTGACGTTGGTCGTATGAGTTTTGGTAACATACTTGGCTGCGTGGATCTCGTCGTTCATGACAACCAGCACACCCTTGTCGGCTGCTTTATCATCACTGGCAACTCGCAGAGCGCTCAGATAGTTATATACACCGTCGCTACCAAGTTCATTAGAACTACGCATGGCCCCTGTTAGAACGATGGGGATGGGCGGAATTCTCATGGTATCAAGGAAGTAAGCTGTTTCTTCTAAGGTATCTGTACCATGTGTGATGACAACTCCATCGTAGTTGTCAGCTTCCTCTTTGATTTTATGATAGAGCGCAAGCATATGCTTGGGTTTGATATGAGGGCTTGGCAGATTAAAAAAGTCTAGGGCATGAACCTCAATCCCTTCAAGCGGATTGGAAACATGGTTCATGGGATTGTCCTGACTAGTTACAACTGCCCCAGTAGCGTCTGCTTGCATGGAAATAGTCCCACCTGTATGCAAAACAAGGATTTTCTTAGGCATGATTTAGTCACTCTTTCTGAAATGTGGTATAATCATTGTAACACAAAAGGGGAGAATGGGATAGGATGGAAGTCAAAGCTGTTTTTTTTGATATCGATGGAACGCTAGTCAACGATCGTAAGAGTGTTTTGAAATCCACTAAGGACGCGATTAAGATTGTCAAAGAGCAAGGTGTACTTGTCGGAGTAGCAACAGGACGAGGGCCGTTTTTTGTCAAGGAATTGATGGAAGACTTGGACTTGGATTTTGCGGTGACCTACAATGGCCAATACATTTTTAATAAGGAAAAGGTACTCTTTGCAAGTCCGATTGCTAAGTCAAGCCTGCGTCAACTGATTGCTTATGCTAAAAAGGAGCGTAAAGAAATCGCTCTTGGAACCGAGCATGCCGTTGTTGGTTCGAAAATTATGTCATTTGGTCTCGGCTCCTTTTCCCAACTGGTTAGTCGTTTTATTCCGACTGTGCTGACAAGAACTGTTAGCCGTTCCTTTAATCGAATGGTCAGCAAGGCAGTTCCTCAAAAGGAAGATGACCTACTTAACTTGATTAATCAACCCATTTATCAAGTTTTGATGCTGATGACGCCAGAGGAATCTGAGAAAGCTGCAAGTGATTTTGAAGATTTGAAATTAACTCGAAGCAATCCTTTTGCAGCAGATATCATAAACCAAGGAAATTCCAAACTAGAAGGCATTCGCCGAGTAGGAAAAGAATATGGCTTTGATCTCAATCAAGTCATGGCCTTCGGTGATTCAGATAACGACCTGGAAATGTTGGCGGGTGTCGGTATGTCAGTCGCTATGGGAAATGGCAGTAGCAGTGCCAAAGAGGTTGCTAAACACATTACAGCAAGCAATCAACAAGATGGCATCCACAAGGCGCTTGAGCACTTTGGCGTTTTAGCTTCAGAAAAAGTGTTTGTCAGTCGGGACTACCACTTTAATAAAGTCAAGACCTTCCACCACATGATGGATGAACGAACTCAGGAAGAGCCACAGGCATGGGATGCCGAAGGTGCAACCCACCGCGCAGACTTTAAAATTGAAGAATTAGTAGAGTTTGTCCGCGCTGCAAGTTCTTCAGAGGAAGAATTTCAAGACTCCCTTGCAAGCATGCATGAGGCACTTGATAAGGCGGCAGAGAAAGTGGCGAAAAAGACACCTGCTAAGCAAAATCTGGTCGGTCAAGTGGATGCTTTGATCGACACACTGTATTTCACGTACGGCAGTTTTGTTTTGATGGGAGTGGATCCAGAACGCATTTTTGATATTGTTCATGAAGCAAATATGGGGAAGGTTTTCCCTGATGGAAAAGCTCATTTTGACCAGGTTACGCACAAAATTTTAAAACCAGATGACTGGGAAGAAAAATATGCTCCAGAACCTGCCATTAAACAGGAGCTACAACGTCAGCTTAAGGCTTATGAGCGACATAAAGAAAGAAATAGAAATAATAAGTAACAAAAAGGAGCTCTAGGCTCCTTTTTTAATAATTATAATGTTTTTTCACTTTCTCTTACGACCAGCAAATCGACTTTTGCATGGCGGAGAATATATTCAGATGAAGAACCGACTAAGAGGCGTTCAAAGGCATTGAGACCTGTAGCACCAACTAAAATCAAGTCAACATTTTCTGCGTCCGGAATCGTCCGAGCAAGGAGAGTTTTGGGATTTCCCATTTCGATGACGATGTGGATATCCGTTAAACCAGCATCTTTTGCACGCTTTTCATACTCTTTCATCATACTTTCAGCGTCGGCTTGGAGTTCTTCGTAAACTTCAGCATCAAAGGTAGATACGCTTTGAAGAGCGCGTGTGTCAATAACATGGACAATGGTGAGCTTGGATTCATTGCGTAGAGCAGTGTAAACACCTTTGACGAAAGCCAAGTCCGCTTCTTTAGAACCATCAATTGCGACCATAACATTTTGGTAACGTTGTGCCATAATGAAACCTCCTGAAATTTTCTTACTTTTATTGTAACCCTTTTCACTAAAGAAGTAAAGTAAAAATCATATTTTAAACCATATTGTTGGTCATAGACTTAGTGCGTATATAGAAATAAAAGAAAAGAGAATTGGTGAGAATTCCCATTGTCCATTTTTTCTTTTACTTCCTTGTTTATGGAAGCTTGTCGCAGCGACTTTCTAGTGGTATAATGTTACTATCCTGACGAATTGAGGAAAAAAGATGAAAGAATTTAACAAATCTAGCAAGCTAGAGCATGTTGCTTATGATATCCGTGGTCCTGTTTTAGAAGAAGCCATGCGTATGCGAGCAAATGGAGAAAAGATTTTACGCCTGAATACAGGGAATCCAGCAGAATTTGGCTTTACAGCGCCAGATGAAGTCATTCATGATTTGATTATGAATGCGCGTGATAGCGAAGGTTACTCTGATTCTAAAGGGATTTTCTCAGCCCGTAAGGCTATCATGCAGTATTGCCAACTGAAGAAATTCCCAAATGTGGATATTGATGATATTTACCTTGGAAATGGTGTCAGTGAGCTGATTGTCATGTCCATGCAGGGGCTTTTGGACAATGGAGATGAGGTCTTGGTACCTATGCCAGACTATCCTCTCTGGACAGCGGCTGTCAGCCTAGCTGGGGGAAATGCCGTCCACTATATCTGTGATGAAGCTGCAGAATGGTACCCTGATATTGACGATATCAAGTCAAAAATCACTTCAAATACCAAGGCTATTATTCTCATCAATCCAAATAATCCGACAGGAGCTCTCTATCCCAAGGAACTCTTGTTGGAGATTATCGAGATTGCACGTCAAAACGACTTGATCATCTTTGCGGATGAAATCTACGACCGTATGGTCATGGATGGTCATGAGCATGTCTCAGTAGCTAGTCTAGCTCCAGATGTCTTCTGTGTCAGCATGAATGGTCTGTCAAAATCTCACCGTATCGCTGGTTTCCGTATAGGATGGATGGTCTTATCTGGACCTAAGACACATGTCAAGGGCTATATTGAAGGTCTTAATATGCTGTCTAACATGCGCCTTTGCTCTAACGTTTTGGCCCAGCAAGTCGTACAAACCTCGCTAGGTGGGCACCAGTCGGTGGACGAATTGCTTCTTCCTGGTGGACGGATCTACGAGCAAAGAAACTTCATTTACAATGCCATCCAAGATATCCCAGGTTTGTCTGCGGTCAAGCCGAAGGCGGGACTTTATATCTTCCCTAAAATTGACCGCAATATGTATCGCATTGATGATGATGAACAGTTTGTTCTTGATTTCTTGAAGCAAGAGAAGGTTCTCTTGGTTCATGGTCGCGGTTTTAACTGGCAAGAACCAGACCATTTCCGTATCGTTTACCTCCCTCGTGTAGATGAATTAGCACAAATCCAAGAAAAGATGACTCGTTTCTTGAAACAGTATCGTAGATAGGGCTTACATGAGAAAAAGCTGGAAACATTTGCCTAGAGCTATTGACAAAAGTATCAGAATCAGATAGAATAGTAAAGTATGTTTAGTAACTGATCACTTTATAGCCGGCTAAACGAATACAAAATCTATGAGGAGGTATTCATCGTGAAACGTACTTATCAACCAAGTAAAATTCGTCGTGCGCGCAAACACGGATTCCGTAACCGTATGTCAACTAAAAACGGTCGTCGCGTATTGGCAGCTCGTCGTCGTAAAGGACGCAAAGTTTTGGCTGCATAATCCAAACAAATTCAGCAAAGAAGTCAGTAGGAACTCGAGTCTACTGGCTTTTGTTTTTATCTTAAAGGGTGCATTGTCCACGAAATCGGTCATTTCAGATGAAAATCATGGGGGCTCATTTAAAAGGTCACATACAAAAAACTCAAAACCAGATATAAGTTACTGATTTTGAGTTTTTGTTTATTCTTTTAAGTGATAAGAGTAGCTAGCGACAACGACGTCTTCGTGCCATCTGAGAGCGTATTTTAGTTTGAGGCTCATTTGATTGTGCAGGATATTTTGCCAAGGCTTGTTAGGGATAAACTGTGGGACAAGGACTGTAACGGTATAGTTTTTTTGCTTAGCTTCTTGGGCGATTCGTTTGACATACTTAACGCTAGGGGTGATGATGTCGCGGTAGCTGGTATTGATATTCTTCAGAGTGATATTTGGGAAGTAATCGGCAAATTCCTGGAGGATTTCTTGGTCTTTTTCGGCCGTTTCTTTAGTAGAAATGTGCATGGCCAACACTTCATCACCGATACTTTGAGCGTAGTTAATGGCTCCGACACTTACTCGAGTAACATTTCCTACTAGGACAAGGACAAGGTTACCGTCATAAGTGCGCTTTTCAATTCCTTCGTAGAGTCGTAGTTGTTTAGCCACTTTTTGGTAATGGTTGTGAATGGACAAAAAGAGGAAGGTTAAAACTAGGATAATTGGGAAGAATGGCCAGATATCTCCCAGCCTGAAGAGGAGTAAAATGAGGACAATAGCATAACAAATGATGGCCCCAAGGATATTAGCAAAGGCAGATTTTAAGAAGTTTGCTCCTTTTTCCTTTTTCCAATGGCGAATCATCCCAGTCTGAGAAAGGGCAAAGGGAACGAAGACCCCGATAGTATAAAGAGGAATCAAACGTTCAGTATTCCCATTAAAAATAAGAAGAAGGATCATAGCTCCAAAAGCCAGAGTTAAGATACCGTTGGAGTAGCCAAGGCGATCCCCTTTTTCCATAAAGAGATGGGGCATGTATTTGTTTTTGGCCATATTGTAGGACAGCATAGGGAAGGCTGAAAAGCCAGTATTTGCAGCTACAGCTAGAATTAAGGCTGTCGAAAACTGGAAGAGATAGTAGCTAGCATGACCAAAGAATGAATCACCAAGAATGCCCTTGGCCATTTGCGAGAGGATGGTTTCTCCGTGTTGAGGCGTGATACCCATCCAGTAGTTTAGGAAGGTAATGCCTGCAAAAAGAAATCCTAAAATCAGCGACATGATGGTCAAAGTCTGAGCAGCATTCTTTTCTTTCGGAGTTTTAAAAAATGGTACCGCATTTGAAATAGCTTCAACCCCTGTCAGAGAGGCAGAGCCGCTGGTAAAGGCTCTCAATAGGAGAACGATGGAAAGGCTTGGAACGGTTTGTCCAATGGTTGAAGTTGCCTGATAGTTTAGGGAACCTGTAAATAGTTGAAAGAACCCATAAAGTAAGAGAAAGACGGTACTGAAGATAAAGAGGTAGACGGGAATCATCAGAGAGCTGGCAGATTCTTTCAATCCTCTTAAATTCAAGAGCATGAGCAGGCAGACTAGGAAAATAGAGATATGAAGATTGTAGGGATGGAGGGCAGGTATGGCTGCTGTAATAGCATCAGCTCCAGAAGCAACGGATACGGCTACTGTCAGCATATAGTCAACAAGGAGGCTACCTCCTGCAATCAAGCCTAGTTCAGGGGAGAGATTTTCCCGAGTGACCATATAAGCCCCACCACCTTGAGGATAGGCGTGAATAATTTGACGATAGGAAATGGTCAAGCTAGCGAGGAGTAAGAGGACAAAAATACCGATAGGGAGGCTCCACCAAATAGCGAGAGGAGAGAGACTAACTAAAACGAGAATGACTTGTTCAGGTCCATAGGCAATAGAAGACAGGGCATCACTGGATAACATTGCAAGTGCCTGCATTTTTCCAAGTAATCCCCCTTCGCCGTCTGTGAGAGACTTGAGTGGTCGACCGATAAAGGTATATTTTAATTTTCTAAACATTTTCTTTTCCTTTGATGAAAATTTCAATAAGTGTTATTATACTGCTTTGAAAAAGGGCAGTCAAGGGAGAATGACTGGTTTTTGGATATTTTTCCAAGCCGAGGGATGCTATTTTTGGTATAATAGATGGAAGAATGAGGTTAAGAGAAATGATTTTTGATACGCATACACATTTAAATGTAGAAGAATTTGCAGGACGCGAGGCAGAAGAACTCGCCCTGGCTGCTGAGATGGGTGTGACACAGATGAATATTGTTGGTTTTGATAAACCAACCATTGAACGAGCCCTAGAGTTAGCAGATGAGTATGAGCAACTCTACGCAACTATTGGCTGGCATCCAACGGAAGCAGGGACATACACAGACGAGGTCGAAGCTTACTTGCTTAAAAAGCTAAAGCATCCCAAGGTTGTCGCTTTAGGTGAGATTGGTCTGGACTACCATTGGATGACAGCACCTAAGGAAGTGCAGGAACAGGTTTTTCGTCGTCAGATTCAGCTGTCTAAGGATTTGAACTTACCTTTTGTGGTCCACACTCGTGATGCGCTAGAAGATACTTATGAGATTATCAAGAGCGAGGGCGTTGGTCCTCGTGGTGGGATCATGCATTCATTTTCAGGCTCTCTCGAGTGGGCTGAGAAGTTTATCGAGCTTGGTATGACCATTTCTTTCTCAGGAGTGGTGACCTTTAAAAAAGCTACAGATGTCCAAGAAGCTGCTAGAGAGCTTCCTTTGGATAAAATTTTGGTAGAGACGGATGCGCCTTACCTGGCTCCTGTTCCTAAACGTGGCCGTGAAAACAAAACAGCCTATACTCGCTATGTGGTGGACTTTATCGCCGACTTGCGTGGGATGTCGACCGAGGAATTAGCAGCAGTAACGACTGCAAATGCAGAGCGAATTTTTGGATTGGATAGCAGGTAATGAAAGAAAAAATTTCCCAAGTCATCGTGGTCGAAGGGCGTGATGACACGGCCAATCTCAAACGTTACTTTGACGTGGAAACCTATGAGACACGAGGTTCCGCAATAAATGACCAGGATATAGAACGCATTCAGCGCCTGCATGAATTGCATGGAGTCATTGTCTTTACAGATCCAGATTTTAATGGGGAGCGGATTCGGCGTATGATTATGACGGCCATTCCAACTGTGCAGCATGCCTTTCTCAAGCGAGATGAGGCTGTTCCCAAATCCAAGACCAAGGGACATTCTCTGGGAATTGAACACGCCAGCTATGAAGACCTGAAAACAGCGCTGGCTCAGGTGACAGAGCAATTTGAAAACGAGAACGAGTTTGACATCAGTCGTGGTGACTTGATTCGCCTAGGTTTCCTAGCGGGAGCAGACAGTCGTAGGCGCAGAGAGTATCTAGGCGAACAGCTCCGCATCGGCTATTCCAATGGCAAGCAACTCCTCAAGCGCTTAGAGTTGTTTGGAGTAACCTTGGCAGAAGTGGAAGAGACTATGGAAAGTTATGATAATAGCTAGATAGCCCAAAAATACAAAGAGAATGTGTTACAATAGAAGTACTTGGATTTATTTTGATAGCGTTCAAATAGAAACTTATAAGGAAAGAGTGAAATGAAAATCCGAGTTGACAGAGAGTCTATCTGTATGGGGGATGATGTACTGCCCCATGAGACAGAATTTGAGATTCCTGAAGATATGACGGTGAAAGATTTTTTTGGTTTTCTAGAAAAGGAACGTTATTTGCCGTCTGTTCAAGGAAATAATGTGGCCTGGGAACTCCGTAATCGGAATGGTGAACAAGGTGTTTATTTCACTAAAACAGGAGAGATTATCAATCCAGATGCGGTCTTAAAAGAGATGCTGGAAGGAATTACTGAGATTCCCTTATTTGTTTTGCTCTATCATTATACCCCGGAAGCATACTACATTAGTAAAGATAATAAATGAGAATTGCAGATGATGTCCTGACCGAGGTTGAACTGGTCATGTATTGTTATCGTCCCTTGGTGCTTTTATGAAACATCTTTTTAAATGAAGTCTAGGTTTTCGATTGGGCATGAAAAATTGGAAACTTTATAGTTTTATCTACATCCTACTTGAACCACTAACCTTTTTCAAAGATTGTGAAAGGAAATGATATGGCAAATAGAAGTTATATTTACTTAAAAAACGGAGATGAAGCCCGTATTCTAACAGCGGGAATTTACACAATACCCTATTTTTGGCAATTGTTTTGGGATGAAGAAGATTTAAAAGCTCCTATTGCTCTCTGGGAAACAGCAGAAAAACTGGAAGAAGATGAAGAGGAAGCAGAAAAGTTTTACCAAGAGCAGAATGTAGATATCTTACTTTCTATTGAAAAATTCCAGCGGAATGCCCTCAAAAACCGATCTTTTTTAGAAGAGAATGCCCCGCAATCCGTGCAACTATATGATGACTTTGTCCGTTATATTCTTGCAAATGTCAAAGACGGGGATGTGCTTGGATTTGATCTTTTAGATGTTGTTTTTATGGACCAAGTGTCTGTTGTTTCTGATAAACTGTTAAAAAATATACGAGCTATTCGGGAAAATCAACCCAAAGATTTAGATTTTTCTGTGACAGAAAAGAACTTAATTGGTCTTGCTATGGGCTTTCCTGATTATTATGCTTCAGAATTATTGCCAGAAGACAATATTGTAGATTCGGTTGCCTATCAGGATGAACTGAAGAAAATGAACCCCCAAGAAGATAAGAAAGTGCTAGATACGACTGGAGCTGATTCAAAAGGGAACAAGTCTCGTGTTCTCTTAGTGTTTTGGATTTTGTTGGCACTAGTAATCATGTGGGTTTTATATATTATTTTTAGCTAATAAATAGAAAAGAGAATAAATGAGAATTGCAGATTATAGCGTGACCAAGGCAGTGCTGGAGCGTCACGGTTTTACCTTTAAAAAGTCCTTCGGGCAAAATTTCCTGACGGATACCAATATCCTTCAAAAAATCGTGGATACGGCTGAAATTGATGACCAGGTTAATGTCATCGAAATCGGACCAGGGATTGGTGCCTTGACAGAATTTTTGGCTGAGCGTGCAGCTCAAGTCATGGCATTTGAGATCGACCACCGTTTGGTACCGATTTTGGCGGATACCCTGCGTGATTTTGACAATGTAACAGTAGTCAACGAGGACATTCTCAAAGTTGACTTGGCGCAGCATATCCAGAATTTCAAAAATCCTGAATTGCCGATTAAGGTAGTTGCCAATTTGCCCTACTATATCACAACGCCTATTCTCATGCATTTAATCGAGAGTGGCATTCCTTTTAGTGAGTTTGTCGTCATGATGCAAAAAGAAGTGGCGGATCGCATCTCAGCACAGCCCAATACCAAAGCTTACGGTAGTTTGTCGATTGCTGTTCAATATTACATGACAGCCAAGGTTGCCTTCATCGTGCCTCGTACGGTCTTTGTGCCAGCCCCAAATGTGGACTCAGCCATCTTGAAAATGGTGCGCCGTCCAGAGCCTGCTGTAGCAGTAAAAGATGAGAACTTTTTCTTTAAGGTTTCCAAGGCTAGCTTCACTCATCGTCGCAAGACCTTATGGAACAACTTAACAGGCTACTTTGGGAAAACTGATGAAGTCAAGGATAAGCTGACCAAGGCTTTGGACCAGGCAGGCTTATCTCCATCTGTGCGTGGTGAAGCTCTCAGCTTAGCAGAATTTGCTAGCCTTTCAGATGCACTTAAAGGACAAGGACTCTAAGATGCAGGGACAAATTATTAAAGCCTTGGCAGGATTCTACTATGTAGAGAGTGATGGCCAAGTCTATCAGACACGTGCGCGTGGGAATTTCCGCAAAAAAGGTCATACGCCCTATGTTGGGGATTGGGTAGATTTTTCTGCAGAGGAAAATTCCGAAGGTTATATCCTCAAAATTCACGAACGGAAAAACAGTCTGGTCCGTCCGCCTATTGTCAATATTGACCAAGCTGTGGTGATCATGTCCGTTAAGGAACCGGACTTCAACAGTAATTTGCTGGATCGTTTCTTGGTTCTTTTGGAGCACAAGGGCATTCATCCCATCGTCTATATTTCCAAAATGGATTTGCTGGAAGATAGCGAAGAATTAAGTTTTTACCAACAAACCTATCGTGCCATTGGTTATGACTTTGTGACCAGTAAGGAGGAACTCCTGCCCCTGTTGACAGGGAAAGTGACGGTCTTTATGGGGCAGACTGGTGTTGGAAAATCAACCCTCCTCAATAAAATCGCACCAGATCTCAATCTTGAAACAGGAGAAATCTCAGACAGTCTGGGTCGCGGTCGTCATACCACTCGAGCTGTTAGTTTTTACAACCTCAATGGGGGTAAAATCGCGGACACACCAGGCTTTTCATCACTGAATTATGAAGTGACAACGGCTGAAGACCTCAATCAGGCCTTTCCAGAGATTGCCAGTGTCAGTCGAGACTGCAAGTTCCGTACTTGTACCCATACCCATGAGCCGTCCTGTGCGGTTAAGCCAGCTGTAGAAGAGGGTATCATTGCAACCTTCCGTTTTGATAACTACCTACAATTCCTCAGCGAAATTGAAAATCGCAGAGAAACCTATAAAAAAGTCAGCAAAAAAATTCCAAAATAAGGAGAAACCTATGTCTCAATACAAGATTGCTCCGTCAATTCTGGCAGCGGATTATGCCAACTTTGAACGTGAAATCAAACGTCTAGAAGCAACTGGGGCAGAGTATGTCCATATCGATATCATGGATGGTCACTTTGTGCCACAAATCAGCTTTGGTGCAGGTGTGGTTGAAGCTCTTCGTCCTCATAGCAAGATGGTCTTTGACTGCCACTTGATGGTAGCAAATCCAGAACACCACTTAGAAGACTTTGCGCGTGCAGGTGCAGACATCATCAGTATCCATGTTGAAGCAACACCTCATATTCATGGAGCACTTCAAAAGATTCGCTCTCTTGGTGTCAAACCTTCGGTTGTTATCAATCCTGGGACACCTGTGGAGGCGATCAAGCATGTCCTTCACCTAGTGGACCAAGTCTTGGTCATGACAGTGAATCCTGGATTTGGAGGACAAGCCTTTCTGCCTGAAACCATGGACAAGGTTCGTGAGTTGGTTGCCCTTCGTGAGGAAAAAGGTTTGAACTTTGAGATCGAAGTCGATGGCGGTATTGATGACCAGACTATTGCTCAAGCCAAGGAAGCTGGTGCGACCGTTTTTGTAGCAGGATCCTATGTCTTTAATGGAGATGTCAATGAACGAGTGCAAACTCTCAGAAAACAACTGGACTAGGGTTGCCGTTTTTACAGGCGGAGATCGCGGTCATTATCGGACGAATTTTGATAGCTTTGTTGGTGTGGATCGAGGCTCGCTCTGGGTCTTGGAAGAAGATCTGCCTCTCACTCTAGCAGTTGGGGATTTTGATTCGGTGACTGCAGAAGAGCGTCAGTTGATTCAAAAACGTGCCCGGCATTTTGTCCAAGCCCAGCCAGAAAAGGATGATACGGATCTGGAATTGGCTCTCTTGACCATCTTTGAGCAAAATCCTCAGGCTCAGGTCACTATTTTCGGTGCTTTGGGTGGCCGTATTGACCATATGCTAGCCAATGTCTTTCTGCCTAGCAATCCAAAGTTGGCCCCCTATATGCGCCAGATAGCGATTGAGGATGGGCAAAATTTGATTGCCTATTGTCCAGAAGGGACCAGTCAGCTTAAACCGCGTTCAGACTACGATTATCTAGCCTTTATGCCGGTTCGGGATAGCCAGCTGACCATTCTCGGTGCCAAGTATGAGTTGACAGAGGAAAATTTTTTCTTTAAAAAAGTGTACGCTTCTAACGAATATATAGATAGGGAAGTTGCGGTAACTTGCCCAGATGGCTATGTCGTCGTGCTGCATAGCAAGGACAGGAGGTAGGATGGAGACTGTATTACTACTACTATTATTAATTGCCAACCTAGCTGGACTCTTTCTGATTTGGCAAAGGCAGGATAAGCAAGACAAGTACCTAGCCAAGAGTTTGGAGGATCAAGCAGATCACTTGTCAGATCAACTGGATTATCGTTTTGAACAAGCTAGGCAAGCCAGTCAGATGGATCAAAAAGATTTGGAAGTGGCTGTCAGCGACCGTTTGCAAGAAGTGCGAATGGAGTTGCACCAAGGCCTGACGCAAGTTCGTCAAGAAATGACAGATAATCTTTTGCAAACTAGGGACAAGACCGACCAACGTCTCCAAGCCCTGCAGGAATCAAATGAGCAACGTTTGGAACAAATGCGCCAGACGGTCGAGGAAAAGTTAGAGAAGACCTTGCAGACGCGCTTGCAGGCTTCCTTCGAGACAGTTTCCAAGCAACTGGAGTCGGTCAATCGTGGTCTTGGGGAGATGCAGACAGTTGCCCGTGATGTTGGTGCACTTAATAAGGTTCTCTCTGGAACCAAGACGCGAGGCATTCTGGGAGAATTGCAACTGGGGCAAATCATCGAAGACATCATGACGCCTGCCCAGTACGAACGAGAATATGCAACGGTTGAAAACTCTAGCGAGCGAGTGGAGTATGCCATCAAGTTACCTGGACAGGGTGACCAGGAATATGTCTACTTACCGATTGACTCCAAGTTTCCACTGGCGGATTATTACCGCTTGGAAGAAGCCTATGAAGCAGGCGATAAGGACGAGATTGAACGTTGTCGCAAGTCACTTTTAGCAAGCGTCAAGCGCTTTGCCAAGGATATCAAGAGCAAGTATCTGGCGCCACCTCGGACGACTAATTTTGGAGTCTTGTTTGTTCCGACGGAGGGACTCTACTCAGAAATCGTTCGCAATCCGGTCTTCTTTGATGATTTGAGACGGGAGGAGCAGATTATTGTCGCGGGTCCAAGTACCCTATCAGCCCTGCTTAACTCTCTATCAGTTGGTTTCAAGACCCTTAATATCCAAAAGAGTGCCGACCATATCAGTAAGACCCTTGCCAGCGTCAAGACCGAGTTTGGTAAGTTCGGAGGCATTCTGGTCAAGGCACAAAAGCATCTCCAACATGCCTCTGGCAATATTGATGAATTATTAAACCGTCGTACCACAGCTATCGAGCGGACGCTCCGTCACATTGAATTATCAGAAGGTGAGCCTGCGCTTGATCTACTCCATTTCCAAGAAGATGAGGAAGAATATGAAGATTAGTCACATGAAAAAAGATGAGCTGTTTGAAGGTTTTTACCTGATCAAATCAGCTGACCTGAGACAGACGCGTGCTGGGAAAAACTACCTAGCCTTTACCTTCCAAGACGATAGTGGCGAGATTGAAGGGAAACTTTGGGATGCCCAACCTCATAACGTCGAGGCCTTTACCGCTGGGAAAGTCGTCCACATGCAGGGACGTCGAGAAGTTTATAACAACACTCCTCAAGTCAATCAAATTACTCTCCGCTTGCCTCAGCCTGGGGAACCCAATGATCCAGCTGACTTCAAGGTCAAGTCACCAGTCGATGTCAAGGAAATCCGTGACTACATGTCGCAAATGATTTTCAAGATTGAAAATCCTGTCTGGCAGCGTATCGTTCGTAGTCTCTACACCAAGTATGATAAGGAATTCTACTCCTATCCAGCTGCCAAGACCAACCACCATGCCTTTGAAACAGGTTTAGCCTATCATACAGCAACCATGGTGCGCTTGGCAGATGCCATTAGTGAGATCTATCCTCAGCTCAACAAGAGCCTGCTCTATGCTGGGATTATGCTGCATGATTTGGCCAAAGTCATTGAGTTGACGGGACCAGACCAGACGGAGTACACAGTTCGAGGCAATCTCCTTGGGCATATCGCCCTGATCGATAGTGAAATTACCAAGACAGTCATGGAACTCGGCATCGATGATACTAGGGAAGAAGTGGTGCTACTGCGCCATGTCATCCTCAGTCATCATGGCTTACTGGAGTATGGAAGCCCGGTTCGTCCACGTATCATGGAGGCAGAGATTATCCATATGATTGACAATCTAGATGCCAGCATGATGATGATGTCAACAGCTCTAGCTTTGGTGGACAAAGGAGAGATGACCAATAAAATCTTCGCTATGGACAATCGTTCCTTCTATAAACCAGATTTAGATTAATAATTTAAGAAAAACGAGCATTTTTTACGCAATAATGTTCGTTTTTTTATGTGAATATGGTATAATGGATAAAATATCAAAATTAAATGGAATGGTAAATAAAAATGAAATTAAGAAGAAGTGATCGGATGGTTGTCATTTCCAACTATTTGATTAATAATCCATACAAACTAACAAGTCTCAACACCTTTGCAGAAAAGTACGAATCTGCTAAATCATCGATTTCAGAGGACATCGTGATTATCAAGCGTGCCTTTGAGGAAATTGAAATCGGTCATATTCAGACTGTGACTGGAGCAGGTGGTGGCGTTATCTTTACACCATCAATCTCGAGTCATGAAGCCAAAGAAATGATCGCAGACTTGCGTGACAAACTTTCAGAAAGCGACCGTATCTTGCCAGGTGGCTACATCTACCTGTCTGATTTGCTCAGTACACCTGCCATTTTGAAAAATATTGGGCGCATCATTGCCAAGAGCTTTATGGACCAAAAAATCGATGCCGTTATGACAGTAGCAACAAAAGGTGTGCCACTCGCAAATGCAGTTGCCAATGTCCTCAATGTTCCATTTGTCATTGTGCGCCGTGACTTGAAAATTACCGAAGGTTCAACTGTCAGCGTCAACTATGTTTCAGGTTCCAGCGGTGACCGTATCGAGAAGATGTTCCTTTCAAAACGCAGCCTCAAGGCAGGCAGTCGTGTCTTGATCGTGGATGACTTCTTGAAAGGCGGCGGAACTGTCAACGGGATGATTAGTCTCTTGCGTGAGTTCGACTCTGAACTAGCTGGTGTCGCAGTCTTTGCAGATAATGCCCAAGAAGAACGTGAAAAGCAGTTCGATTACAAGTCACTCTTGAAAGTAACCAATATTGATGTTAAGAACCAATCCATCGATGTTGAGATTGGAAATATCTTTGACGAAGACAAATAAGAGATAGAACTAAAGGTTGGAACAATTGTCCCAGCCTTTCTTTGCAAACAGAATAGAAGGACGCCTATGAAAACACCATTTATCAGTCGTGAAGATTTAGAAACAATTGTTGCAGAGTTCCCGACTCCCTTTCACTTATATGACGAGAAGGGGATTCGTGAAAAAGCAAGAGCCGTCAACAAGGCCTTTTCCTGGAACAAGGGATTCAAAGAATATTTTGCCGTCAAGGCCACTCCAACCCCAGCCATCTTGAAAATCCTTCAAGAGGAAGGTTGTGGTGTGGACTGCTCTAGTTATGTAGAGCTCTTGATGAGCCATAAACTGGATTTTCCGGGTTCTGAAATCATGTTCTCTTCTAACAACACGCCAGACAAGGAATATGCCTATGCGCGTGAATTGGGCGCAACCATTAACTTGGATGCCTTTGAAGATATTGAACATCTAGAGCGTGCAGCAGGCATTCCAGAAATCATCTCTTGTCGTTACAATCCTGGTGGCGTTTTTGAGCTAGGAACAGATATCATGGACAATCCTGGAGAAGCCAAGTTTGGCATGACCAAGGACCAGCTTTTTGAAGCCTTTGCGATTTTGAAGGAAAAAGGAGCCAAGACATTTGGGATTCACTCTTTCCTAGCATCCAATACCGTCACCCATCTCTACTACCCAGAGTTGGCGCGTCAGCTTTTTGAATTAGCCGTTGAAATCAAGGAAAAGTTGTGCATTTCGCTAGACTTTATCAATCTTTCTGGCGGTATTGGTATCAATTACCGTCCAGACCAGGAGCCAAATGACATCGCTGTGATTGGTGAAGGGGTGCGTAAGGTTTATGAGGAAGTTCTTACACCTGCAGGACTTGGTCAGGTTAAGATTTTCACAGAATTAGGCCGTTTTATGTTAGCCCCTCACGGAGCTTTGGTCACAAGAGTCACTCATAAGAAAAAAACCTATCGTACCTATCTGGGCGTGGATGCATCAGCAGTCAACCTCATGCGCCCAGCCATGTATGGGGCCTACCACCATATCACTAATCTGACCCATCCAGATGGCCCAGTTGAGGTGGTAGATGTGGTTGGTTCACTCTGTGAAAACAATGATAAATTTGCCATTAATCGCGAACTGCCTCATACAGAAATCGGCGATTTGCTAGTGATTCATGATACAGGTGCACATGGATTCTCCATGGGTTATCAGTACAATGCCAAACTACGCTCGGCAGAAATCCTCTATACCGAAGAAGGAAAAGCCCGCCAAATCCGCCGTGCAGAGCGCCCTGAGGACTATTTTGCAACCTTGTATGGTTTTGATTTTGAACCGGATCATTAAAAGAAATTGAAAATGAAAGTGAAAAACAGATTGCTTTCTAAAAAATAGACAAAAAAACCTTGTTTTTCACCTTACTCGTGATATAATAAAACTATAAAACGGTTTCAAGGAAGGTGACGATATGTCTGAAGAAACAATTGACTATGGACAAGTGACAGGAATGGTGCATTCGACAGAGAGTTTTGGGGCGGTAGATGGCCCTGGGATTCGGTTTATTGTCTTTTTGCAGGGCTGTCAGATGCGTTGCCAGTACTGCCATAACCCCGATACATGGGCTATGGAGACCAATAAATCACGAAGACGGACAGTAGACGATGTTTTGTCAGAAGCCCTTCGCTACCGTGGATTCTGGGGAGACAAAGGAGGAATCACTGTCAGTGGAGGAGAAGCCCTCTTACAGATTGATTTCTTGATTGCCCTTTTTACCAAGGCCAAGGAAAAAGGAATCCACTGTACCTTGGATACTTGTGCCCTTCCGTTCCGTAATAAACCACGTTATCTCGAAAAGTTTAATAAACTCATGGCTGTGACAGATTTGGTTCTCTTGGATATCAAGGAGATCAACGACGAACAACACAGGATTGTTACCAGCCAAACCAATAAAAACATCTTGGCCTGTGCAAAATATCTATCAGATATTGGGAAGCCTGTGTGGATTCGCCATGTGCTGGTTCCAGGCTTGACAGACAGAGATGAGGACTTGATTGAACTCGGTAAATTCGTCAAAACCCTCAAAAACGTTGATAAGTTTGAAATCCTACCTTATCACACGATGGGAGAATTCAAGTGGCGTGAACTAGGAATTCCTTATTCGCTCGAAGGGGTAAAACCACCAACAGCAGATCGTGTCAAGAATGCCAAAAAACTCATGGACACAGAAAGCTATCAAGACTATATGAAACGTGTACATGGATAAAAAGAAGCCTGATGGGAACATCAGGCTTTTGTGATGCAAAAAGGCCTAGCCTTTCAGCTAAGCCGTTACCTTATTTTCTAGAATGTTGTTTACCAGCATTACGTTTTTTATGTTTCTTAGTAGTCGTAATTGCAGTTGCTTGGTTAGGAGTGATATCTTTTCGCCCACCTGTAGTTGATGCTGAACTTGCTTTTGGTGGATTTTTGGAAAATTCTTCACGTACTTTTTGACGAAGTTTTGGACGAACAACATAGTTAACGATGAACTGTTGGAGAATCATCATAAAACCACCGACAACCCAGTAAAGTGTCACACTGGCTGGTGCGAAGAGGGAGAAGACGACAATCATGAGTGGGCTCATGTAAATCATTTTCTTGAGTTGATCTCTTTGCATCTCATCTTCTACTCCGTGAAGTGAAAGGAGTGATTGGAGATAGTAGAGGATACCAGCGAAGGCGACAAGGATCATACTTGGGGAACCGAGATTGATACCCAAGAAGGTAGAGCTAGATACTCCATCAGTATACTGGGCTGCAAAGTAGATAGCAGAGAAGAAAGGCATCTGAATGAGGATAGGGAAGCATCCTACACCACCGAACATGCTGATGCCGTTTTCTTTTTGTGCAGCAAAGAGAGCCTGTTGTGCTTCTAGTTTTTCTTCCTGAGTTGTTGCCTCTTTAAGGCGTGTTTGATGTGGTTCGAGCACATGTTTGAGAGCATTCATCTTTTCAGAGTGAAGCGTTGCCTTCCATGATTGGTAGATACCAAGTGGCAAGATAATCAAGCGCACGATAATGGTTACGATAATGATAGCCACACCAAAGCCTAGACCTTTATCAGTAGCGAAGTACTTGATAGCCTCTGCCATAGGCGATCCGATAGTGTTCCAGATAAAACCAGTAGGTTGTCCTGTTGCTTTGTCTACTTGGACACAGCCTGTCAAGACGAGTAGCATAGCCACTCCCATAGCAGAGAGGGCAAAACGTTTAATAGATTTCAATGTTTTCATTCCTTCTTTAAAAATTATACCTTTCTATTCTACTGTTTTTTTGTAAAATATACAATAGTTCTAGAGACCTAATTTGCGACTTTGAAGTCTGGATAGGATGAAAAGTTGCTCATTTGCACATCCAGGTAGGTAACTTTTGAAAAGGGTGTCGGACCTTTTCGGATTTCTTGGATAAATTTTGCCATAGTGGCAGAGGAGTCTGCCTGAGCAAGAATTTCCACTGTGCCATCGTCGTTATTCCAGACACGACCAGTGATGCCACCAATTTCAAGAGCTAAAGTATAAACACCCCAGCGAAAACCAACACCTTGCACCCTGCCTTGGGCAATCATTCTAACCTTTTGCATACCAAACCCCTTTGATTGTGTTATAATATTTCTATGACTATTATAACCTCAAAAGCCAATTCTGTGGTAAAAAATGCCAAGAAATTACATCAAAAAAAATATCGAAAGTCTGCTTATTTGATTGAAGGCTGGCACTTGTTTGAAGAAGCTGTTCAAGCAGGAGTGACGATTGAAAAGATTTTTGCCTTAGAAAGTTATCGAGATCAGTTAGCTGCTTTTCCTCAAACTGTCTGGGTTTCAGAGGAGATTTTGCTGGATTTGGCAGATACGCAAACTCCTCAAGGGATTGTTGCAGTGATTCAAAAAGAGGAAATAGGACTGCCTGATTTTCGTCAGGGTAAGTTTCTATTTTTAGAGGATGTCCAAGATCCTGGTAATGTTGGCACCATGATTCGAACTGCGGATGCGGCAGGTTTTACAGGAGTCATTGTTTCAGATAAGTCAGCAGATATCTACAGTCTCAAGACCCTGCGTTCCATGCAAGGAAGTCATTTTCATTTACCTATCTATCGTATGCCCGTTGCCACTTTTGTAGAAGAGGCAAAGAAGAGCAACTTGCCCATTTTGGCAACGACCTTATCGAGAGATTCAAAGGATTATCATGAGCTTTCTTCACTAGAGAACTTTGTTTTAGTCATGGGAAATGAAGGACAGGGGATTAGTTCTGTCATGGCTGAGAGTGCTGATCAGCTGGTTCATATTAGCATGAAAGGTCGAGCAGAAAGTCTCAACGTGGCAGTTGCCGCAGGTATATTGATGTTTTATTTTAGCTGATTTATAAAATCTTTGTTATAATCAAGACATATTTATAGAGAAAAGGAGAATCAGAATGAATCAAACGATTATTCAAGAACGTTCAGGTCTCAATCAATTTTACGCTAAGGTTTATGCCTTTGTGGGACTTGGGATTGGTCTATCAGCTCTCGTGTCAGCTTTGATGTTGACAGTCTTTCAGTCCCAGTTGATTTACTTTTTAATGCATGGCCGTCTCTGGTTGATGGTTGCAACTTTTGCAGAACTTGCTCTGGTCTTTGTTGCAAGTAGCATGGCTGCGAAGAACAGCCCAGCAGCTCTCCCAGTATTTTTAGTTTATTCTGTTTTAAATGGATTTACGCTTAGTTTTGTCGTAGCCTTCTATACACCTGGGACCGTCTTATCAGCCTTTGTATCTAGTGCCCTTCTCTTCTTTGTCATGGCGGTAATCGGAATTTTCACCAAGAAAGATCTGGGTGGAATGGGACGAGCTTTGATGGCGGCGCTTGTTGGTCTCATCATTGCCATGGTTGTGAATCTATTTTTAGCTAATAGCTTTTTTGACTACATGATTAGTATTGCCATGGTCTTGGTCTTCTCAGGTTTGATTGCTTGGGACAACCAAAAGATTCGCTATGTTTATGAGCAGTCACGAGGACAAGTAGCGACAGGTTGGATCGTCTCAATGGCACTCAGCATTTACCTAGACTTTATCAACCTCTTCCTTAGCATCTTACGAATCTTTGGTCGAAACGATTAATGAATGACAGAGTCAGTGTTCGAAAGAGCACTGACTTTTTCTCGTTTACTCTTTTCTTTTCTTGGAAATAGGTGTATAATGCTTTTAATTAATTTTTGAGGAGTAGTTTATGAAGAAAAGTTTTATTCATCAGCAAGAAGAGATTTCCTTTGTCAAAAACACCTTTACCCAGTATTTGAAAGATAAGTTAGAAGTTGTTGAAGTTCAAGGTCCTATCTTGAGCAAGGTTGGTGATGGGATGCAGGATAACTTGTCCGGTGTCGAACATCCAGTATCCGTAAAGGTCTTGCAGATTCCAGATGAAACTTATGAAGTCGTCCACTCACTAGCCAAATGGAAGCGCCACACCTTGGCTCGGTTTGGTTTCGGTGAGGGTGAAGGTCTTTTTGTCCACATGAAGGCCCTTCGTCCAGACGAAGATTCGCTTGATGCGACTCACTCTGTATATGTAGACCAGTGGGACTGGGAAAAAGTGATTCCAAATGGTCAACGTAATATCGCTTATCTCAAAGAAACCGTTGAGAAGATTTACAAAGCTATTCGTCTGACAGAGCTAGCCGTAGAAGCACGCTATGATATTGAATCCATCTTGCCAAAACAAATCACCTTCATCCATACAGAAGAGTTGGTGGAACGCTATCCAGATTTGACACCGAAAGAGCGTGAAAATGCAATCTGTAAAGAGTTTGGTGCTGTCTTCTTGATTGGTATTGGTGGCGAGTTGCCTGATGGCAAACCTCATGACGGCCGTGCACCTGACTACGATGACTGGACAACAGAGTCTGAAAATGGCTACAAAGGGTTGAATGGTGATATTCTAGTTTGGAACGAATCTCTTGGTTGTGCCTTTGAACTTTCCTCAATGGGGATTCGGGTAGATGAGGATACACTTCGTCGCCAAGTGGCTCTTACAGGAGACGAAGATCGTCTCGAGCTGGAATGGCATAAAGCCCTGCTTAACGGCCTTTTTCCATTGACAATCGGTGGGGGTATCGGACAGTCTCGGATGGCCATGTTCTTACTTCGCAAGAAACACATCGGAGAGGTTCAGACCAGTGTTTGGCCTCAAGAAGTCCGCGATACTTACGAAAATATCTTGTAGAGAATCGAACCGCAAGGTTCGGTTTTCTTTCTCTTTTTGCCTATAATTTGGTATAATAAACGGTATGAAAATCGTATCAGGAATCTACGGAGGGCGTCCTCTCAAGACGCTAGAAGGAAAGACGACGAGGCCGACATCAGATAAGGTGCGTGGAGCTATTTTTAATATGATAGGTCCCTATTTTGAGGGTGGTCGTGTATTGGATCTCTATGCTGGTAGTGGTGGTCTGTCTATTGAAGCTGTGTCAAGAGGGATGTCCCATGCTGTCTTAGTGGAACGGGATAGAAGGGCACAAGCTATCGTCGCTGCAAATATCCAAATGACCAAGGAAGTTTCCAAATTTCAGCTCTTAAAGATGGAGGCTGAACGGGCCTTGGAGCAGGTGACAGGTCCCTTTGACCTGGTCTTTTTAGACCCTCCCTATGCCAAGGAACAAATCGTTGCAGATATCGAAAAAATGGCAGAAAGAAACCTATTTTCCGAAGAGATCATGGTTGTCTGTGAAACCGATAAGTCTGTAGAACTTCCAGAAGAAATCGCCTGCCTAGGCATCTGGAAGGAAAAAATATATGGGATTAGTAAGGTGACAGTCTATGTCAGATAGAATTGGATTATTTACAGGTTCATTTGATCCGATGACAAATGGACATCTGGATATGATTGAACGTGCCAGCAAACTTTTTGATAAGCTCTATGTCGGGGTGTTCTACAATCCCCACAAACAAGGTTTTCTCCCTATTGAAAACCGCAAACGGGCAGTCGAAAAAGCAGTGGCGCATTTAGATAATGTAGAGGTGCTTTCTTCTCATGACCAGCTAGTCGTCGATGTTGCAAGAAGACTGGGTGCTAAGAACCTTGTCCGTGGCTTGCGGAATGCCACCGACTTGCAATACGAGTCTAGTTTTGATTACTACAATCATCAACTGGCTCCAGAAATCGAAACCATTTACCTATATAGTCGCCCAGAGCATCTTTATATCAGCTCTTCAGCCATGAGAGAACTTCTGAAGTTTGGTCAGGAGATTCAGCAATATGTCCCAAACAGTGTTGTGGAGGAATTAGAACATGAAGAAAAAAACTAGATGGCCCTTATATGTCATCCTAGCACTAGTATTGACTTTTTTAGCCTTTGTAGTACCTTTACCCTACTACATAGAAGTTCCAGGTGGAGCGGAAGATATTCGTCAAGTTTTAAAAGTCAATGAAACAGAAGATACAGAAGCAGGAGCTTACCAGTTTGTAACAGTCGGTATTCGACACGCAACCCTATCACATCTTGTCTATGCTTGGTTAACACCTTTCACGGATATTAGAAGTGCCAAGGAGACTACGGGTGGCTCTACTGATGCGGAGTTTATGCGGATCAATCAGTTCTACATGCAAACATCCCAAAACATGGCCAAGTATCAAGGATTGAAGACGGCTGGAAAGGATATCGAACTCAAGTACCTGGGTGTCTATGTCTTGACCGTGACGGACAATTCAACTTTTAAGGGCATTCTGAACATAGCAGACACCGTGACGGCTGTTAATGACAAAACATTTGACAGTTCAAAAGACTTGGTCGACTATGTTAATTCTCAACAATTAGGAGATACGGTCAAGGTAACCTATGAAGAAGACGGAAAAGTCAAGTCTGCTGAAGGTAAAATTATCACTCTCGAAAACGGAAAAAACGGGATTGGGATTGGCTTGATTGACCGTACGGAAGTGACCAGTGATGTTCCCATTCGCTTTTCAACAGCTGGTATTGGCGGGCCAAGTGCCGGTCTCATGTTTAGTCTAGCTATTTACACCCAGATAGCAGATCCAGGACTTCGTAATGGTCGCGTCGTTGCGGGAACGGGAACTATTGATCGTGATGGGAATGTTGGTGACATCGGTGGAATTGACAAAAAAGTAGTTGCAGCCTCTCGTCAGGGAGCGAACATCTTTTTTGCTCCTGACAATCCAGTCACCGAGGAAGCAAAAAAAGCAGATCCCAATGCGAAAAGCAACTATGAAACAGCCCTAGAAGCTGCTAAAACGATCAAAACAGAGATGAAAATCGTTCCTGTTAAGACCCTGCAGGATGCGATTGATTACCTTAAAAACAATCCCTAATTTGTAGAAAAATAGAAAACTAGCGCGCAAGCGGATAAGATGGTATAATAGTCAAATGGTTCAATTATTATTCACTATAAGCAGTCATATACTCTTTATTTATTTGAGTTTTTACCTTTTGAAGGATCTTGTGAGATGGGAAAAGGTTTTAAAAGTAACTGCTACTAACACAAAAAAAGTTCGTTTGTTGGTCGGCTTCTTTAGTATTGTGATGGGCTACATCTTGAGTTCATTCTTTATCAGTTTATACCAACTGTGGCAAGAAGCGCTTAGAGGACTGTTATAAAATCAAAAGTAAAGGAAACAACTATGGAAAAAATTGTGGTTCAAGGCGGAGATAATCGACTGGTTGGGAGTGTGACGATCGAGGGAGCAAAGAACGCAGTCTTGCCCTTGTTGGCAGCGACTATTCTAGCAAGCAAGGGTAAGACAGTCTTACAAAATGTCCCAATCTTGTCAGATGTGTTCACCATGAATCAAGTAGTTCGTGGTCTGAATGCCAAGGTGGACTTTGATGAGGAAGCTCATATTGTCGAGGTTGATGCGACTGGTGATATCACGGAGGAAGCTCCATACAAGTATGTCAGCAAGATGCGTGCATCGATCGTTGTCTTGGGACCAATCCTTGCTCGTGTAGGACATGCCAAGGTATCCATGCCAGGTGGTTGCACCATTGGAAGTCGTCCCATCGACCTCCACCTCAAAGGTTTGGAAGCTATGGGGGCTAAAATCACTCAGACAGCTGGCTACATCGAAGCCAAGGCAGACCACTTGCATGGCGCTCATATCTACATGGACTTCCCTAGTGTCGGCGCAACACAAAACTTGATGATGGCAGCAACTCTAGCTGATGGTGTGACAGTGATTGAAAATGCTGCGCGTGAGCCAGAAATTGTTGATCTCGCTATCTTCCTTAATGAAATGGGAGCCAAGGTCAAGGGAGCTGGTACTGAAACAATCACAGTGACTGGTGTCGAGGACCTCCATGGTACGACTCATACTGTAGTACAGGACCGTATTGAAGCTGGAACCTTTATGGTGGCTGCAGCTATGACAGGTGGCGATGTCCTCGTTCGTGATGCAGTTTGGGAACATAATCGCCCCTTGATTTCAAAACTACTTGAAATGGGCGTTGAAGTGACAGAGGAGTCAGAAGGTATCCGTGTTCGTTCTCAACTTGAAAATCTCAAGGCCGTTCATGTAAAAACCTTACCACACCCAGGATTTCCAACAGATATGCAGGCACAATTTACAGCTCTGATGACAGTCGCAAAAGGGGAATCCACCATGGTGGAAACGGTGTTTGAAAATCGCTTCCAACACTTGGAAGAAATGCGCCGTATGGGCTTGCATTCAGAGATTATCCGTGATACAGCTCGTATTGTTGGGGGACAGGCTTTGCAAGGGGCAGAAGTTCTATCAACGGACCTTCGCGCTAGTGCGGCTTTAATTTTGACAGGTTTGGTGGCGCAAGGAGAAACAGTTGTCGGTAAATTAGTCCACCTTGATAGAGGTTACTACCGCTTCCATGAGAAGTTGGCTCAGCTAGGAGCGAAGATTCAGCGAATCGAGGCAAATGATGAAGAAGAATAAAAACTTACGCTATGTACTCCGTCGTTTACTGTTGATTTTTATCGTACTATTGCTAGGCTTTCTGGCTTTAGGAATCGGCTTGATGGTAGGCTATGGCATCCTAGGAAAGGGACAGGATCCATGGGCTATCTTGTCTCCAGCAAAGTGGCAGGAATTGATTAGCAAATTTACAGGAAATTAGACTGGGAGACCAGTCTTTTTCTAAAGAAATAAGGAGAAAAATGGACAAAAAAACAAGACAAGCTCTGATAGGATTACTTCTATTCTTACTATTGGCTGCTGGAAGCTACTACATCAAGCAGATGCAGACAGCGCCAAACTCCCCTAGAACAAAGGTTAGTCAGAAAAAACAAGCTTCAGAAGCTCCTAGTCAGGAGTTGGCAGAAAGTGTCTTAACCGAGTCAATCAAAAATCAAATTAAGGGGGGGCTTGAGTGGAATGGAGCAGGGGCCTTCATTGTCAATGGCAATAAAACCAATCTAGATGCCAAGGTTTCCAGCAAACCCTATGCGGATAATAAAACAAAGACAGTGGGAAAAGAAACAGTTCCAACTGTTGCCAATGCCATCTTATCCAAAGCGACTCGGCAGTATAAGAATCGTGAAGAGACTGGAAATGGCTCAACCTCTTGGACGCCACCAGGATGGCATCAGGTCAAGAATCTAAAGGGAGCCTATACACATGCAGTTGATAGAGGACACCTGCTGGGCTATGCCTTGATAGGAGGTCTGGATGGTTTTGATGCCTCTACTAGCAATCCCAAGAACATTGCAGTCCAGACAGCTTGGGCAAACCAAGCACAGGCTGAAGATTCGACAGGTCAGAACTACTATGAGAGTTTGGTCAGAAAAGCCTTGGACCAAAACAAGAGGATCCGTTATCGGGTGACGCTCCACTATGCGACAAATGAGGACCTAGTTCCATCGGCTTCACAAATCGAAGCCAAGTCTTCAGATGGCGAATTGGAATTCAATGTCCTAATCCCCAATGTTCAAAAGGGAATCCAGCTTGATTACCAAACGGGTCAAGTAACAGTGACAGATTAGAAACAATAGATATAATAAAAACAGCTCCTTTGTCTTCTAGAGGCAGGGGAGTTGTTCTTTAAATGAAAAATAATGTGAATCCTGATCGATTTTATGATATAATGGAACACAAGATACTATTTTAGGAGAAGGACTATGGAAGACCCGAGCAGTCAGCATTTGTTGCTACAGTTTGTATTATTATTTATCTTGACCTTGTTAAATGCTTTTTTCTCAGCCACTGAGATGGCAATGGTGTCACTAAACCGTTCCCGAGTAGAACAAAAGGCAGAAGAGGGAGACAAACGTTACATCCGTTTGTTAAAGGTACTTGAAAATCCTAACCACTTTTTATCAACGATTCAAGTTGGTATCACGTTAATTACCATTTTGTCTGGGGCCAGTTTAGCGGAGACTCTAGGACGCGAAATTGCATCTTGGATAGGGAACAGTGAAACAGCTTCCGCTATTGCAAGTTTTCTATCTTTAGCGTTTTTGACCTATATTTCCATTGTTTTTGGGGAACTCTATCCCAAGAGAATTGCTCTAAATCTGAAAGATACCTTGGCTATCCGAACAGCACCAGTCATTATTGGTTTGGGGAAAATTGTCAGTCCCTTTGTTTGGCTTTTGTCAGCCTCAACGAATCTATTGAGCCGTGTGACGCCAATGACCTTTGATGATGCTGATGAAAAGATGACACGTGATGAAATTGAGTATATGCTTACCAATAGTGAAGAAACGCTGGATGCAGATGAGATTGAAATGCTACAGGGAGTCTTTTCTTTAGATGAACTAATGGCTCGTGAGGTAATGGTGCCTCGAACAGATGCCTTTATGGTGGATATTCAGGATGACAGTCAAACGATTATCGAGAGTATTTTAAAGCAAAATTTCTCACGTATCCCTGTTTATGATGGGGATAAGGATAATGTTATTGGTTTGATCCACACCAAGCGCTTGTTGAATGCCGCTTTTGTGGATGGCTTTGACAATATTGTCTGGAAACGAATTCTCCAAACGCCACTGTTTGTTCCTGAGACTATCTTTGTGGACGATCTTCTTAAAGAACTTCGAAATACCCAAAATCAAATGGCCATCTTACTAGATGAATATGGTGGAATGGCTGGTTTGGTAACTCTGGAGGACCTCTTAGAAGAAATTGTTGGTGAGATTGATGATGAGACTGACAAGGCTGAAATTGAAGTCCATCAAATAGGAGAAGATACCTATATCGTTCAAGGTACTATGAATCTTAATGATTTTAATGACTACTTTGATGTGGAACTGGAAAGTGATGATGTTGATACCATCGCCGGTTATTATTTGACGGGTGTGGGAATGATTCCAACGACTGAAAAACTCAGTTATGAATTGGTCAGCCAAAACAAACAAATCATCCTAACCAATGACAAGGTGAAAAACGGACGTGTTACCAAGGTAAAAGTCCAAATCACTGAAATAGAGACTGAAGAAGAAACAGAATAAAGCAGTGACTTGAGTCGCTGCTTTTTGTAAATCTATATGGTAGATACAGTTATCCCTATCTATTTGGAATAACAAAAAAGCCCGATTTTACGGGCTTTTTTATTCGGATAATTCCTGTTAATTCAGGTACTGAAAGGCGGTAGACGGATTTGAACCGACGATCAAGCTTTTGCAGAGCCGTGCCTTACCACTTGGCTATACCGCCTCAACGTTTATTATTATACCTTGAAAATCATTTCCCGTCAATAGTTTCTTATTCTAAAATCCAATTTAAGAAGATAGATCATGTCATGTGAAGAAAAAAGGGAAAAGCAACTTGTAAAAATGAAGCTTACAGAGCTAGACAAGTTAATTTTCTTTTCTTATAAATACAAATAAAGAATAAGGAAATTCTGACAAAGAGAAGTTTTTTGTAGATATACGCCTAAATATTCTGAAAATTCGTTTACTTTTTAGAAGATATATGTTATAATTTCCAATAAGCCTAAATTTTTCAAGAGGAGTTATATACATGAAAAAAAGCAGAGTATTGGTTGCAGCAGGGGTTGCCTTATTAGCGACTGGCGTACTAGCTGCCTGCGGTTCTTCTAAATCATCTGATTCAACAGCACCAAAAAATTATGGTTATGTTTATACAGCTGATCCGGAAACATTGGATTACCTCATTTCCGGGAAACAAAGTACTAAGATTGCCACTTCAAATGGTATTGACGGTCTCTTCACAAATGACAAATATGGGAATTTGACTCCCGCAGTTGCAGAAGACTGGTCAGTTTCAAAAGATGGTTTGACTTATACCTACAAAATCCGCAAAGGTGTTAAATGGATGACATCTGATGGGGAAGAGTACGCTGAAGTAACAGCTAAAGATTTCGTAAATGGTTTGAAACACGCAGCAGATAAGAAATCCGAAGCTCTATATCTAGCAGAAACTTCTGTTAAAGGATTATCTGATTATTTGTCTGGAAATTCAAAAGACTTTTCTACGGTAGGTGTGAAGGCAGTTGATGATTATACTCTTGAGTATACCTTGAACCAGCCAGAACCATACTGGAACTCTAAGATGGCTTACTCAATCTTCTGGCCATTGAACGAAGATTTTGAAAAATCAAAAGGATCAGATTTTGCCAAAGCAACAGATCCTACATCATTGCTTTATAATGGACCGTTCTTGCTAAAAGGTTTGACTACTAAATCTTCTATCGAATTTGCTAAGAATGAGCAGTACTGGGATAAGGATAACGTTCACCTTGATAAAGTTACCCTTGCTTTCTATGATGGTTCAGACCAAGAGTCCATTGAGCGTAACTTTACAAGTGGAGCATACAGCTATGCTCGCCTTTTCCCAACAAGTTCAAACTACTCTAAGGTAGCAGAAAGTTATAAGGATAATATCTTTTACACTCCATCGGGACCTGGTATTTTTGGTTTAGGTGTCAATATTGACCGTCAAGGTTACAAATACACTTCTAAGACAACTGATGAAGAAAAGTCTTCTACTAAGAAAGCCCTTCTTAACAAAGACTTCCGTCAGGCCTTGAACTTCGCCTTTGACCGTACTTCTTACTCAGCACAAATCAATGGTAAAGAAGGGGCTCCCCTTGCAGTTCGCAACCTCTTTGTGAAACCTGACTTTGTTTCTGCAGGAGACAAAACCTTCGGTGACTTGGTAACTGAAAAGATGGCTACTTATGGTGATGAGTGGAAGAACGTAAACTTTGCTGATGGTCAAGACGGTCTCTTCAATGCTGATAAAGCCAAAGCCGAATTTGCGAAGGCCAAAACTGCATTGGAAGCAGAAGGTGCAAAATTCCCTATCCATTTAGACATTCCAGTAGACCAAACCAATAAGAACTATATTGCTCGTATTCAATCCTTTAAACAAACAGTTGAAAAAGTACTCGGTGAGGATAATGTAGTGATTGATATCCAACAAGTTTCTAAAGATGAGTTGAACAATATCACCTACTATGCAGCAAGCGCTGCGGCAGAAGATTGGGATCTATCAGGAGCGGTTGGATGGAATCCAGACTACGAAGATCCATCAACTTACCTTGATATCTTAAAAACAACTAATAGCGAGCAAACAAAAACATACATGGGTTACGATGATCCAGCAAATGCAGCAGCTGCACAAGTTGGTCTGAAAGAATACGATAAGTTAGTTGATGAAGCTGCTAAAGAAACTGACGATTTGAACGCTCGTTATGAAAAATACGCAGCAGCTCAAGCTTGGTTGACAGATAGCTCTCTCTTCCTTCCTGCTATGTCAGGTAGTGGAGCAGCGCCATTCATTTCTCGTGTAGTACCATTCTCTGCGTCATACAGTCAATCTGGAGATAAGGGTTCAGATGTATACTTCAAGTATATTCAGTTGCAAGACAAGGTTGTAACGAAAGCTGATTACGAACAAGCTCGTGAGAAATGGCTCAAAGAGAAAAAAGAATCAAACGAAAAAGTTCAAAAAGAATTGACGAATCACGTTAAATAAATAACTCTCAAGAGAACTTTCTCTCCATGAGGAGAAGGTTCTTTTGGGATTTTAAAAGGAAACGATATGAAAAAATATATTTTTATGCGTGTCTTGCGCTCATTGTTGTCTATTTTCTTGGTGACAACCTTGACCTACACGATTATCTATACGATGGTTCCTCGGAAACTGATTTTCAAGCAGGATACCAACTACAACAAGATTGCAACGACTCCAGATAAGCGGGATAATTATGAGAATACCGTTTATGAACGTATGGGCTATATCGAGTACTACGATACCAAGGAGCTGCAAGAAAAAGCTAGCACAATGGACTCATCTGTAACAGTAGATGCCAATGATACTAATAAGGCAATCTACGAAAAATACATCAACCAACTCGGTAATGGTTGGACGTTAGGTGTCTTTTCAGAGAGTGGTCAGTTCTATGCTACGCGTGAAATTCCGATTTTTGAACGTGTTTTCAAATTCTATGCGAACTTACTTGATATTGATCATACAAACAAGATTCAAGACCCTGAAAATCCAAACTTGGAACGTTATCTTCGTTTTGAAAATGACCCTGCTATCGGTTGGTCATTGGTTGGTTCAGGTACTAAACATAAATACCTTTTGTATTTCAACAATCAATTCCCGTTTGTACACCAAAACTTTGTGAACATTAACTTGGGTGACTCTTACCCAACTTATGCGAACACGCCAGTGCTTCAAGTTATCACACAAGGTCAAGGACAAACTAAGACATCAGAAGTTCAATTCCCTACTGGTAAAAAGACTTCGTCTGTAGATATTTACTCTCGTACCTACAAATCTCCAAGTCAAGCAGATGCGCGTGAAATAGCTAACTATGGTAAGGACGATCCATATACAGCTACAGAAAGTAACTACCAATATCCATCTATGATTGCAAGCTCAGCTGTTGCTGGTTTGATTGGTTTGATTATTTCTTATGCTATTGCGATTCCTCTTGGATCTGCTATGGCTCGCCACAAGAATACTTGGATTGACAGCTTCTCAACAGGTGCTCTAACCTTCTTGCTTGCACTTCCAACGATTGCTTTGGTTTATATCGTGCGTTTGATTGGCTCATCTATTGGTCTTCCAGACTCATTCCCTATCCTAGGTGCTGGAGATTGGCGTTCCTATGTCTTGCCAGCAGTCATTCTAGGTTTGCTGGGAGCACCAAGTACAGCGATCTGGATTCGTCGTTATATGATTGACTTGCAATCTCAGGACTTCGTTCGTTTTGCTCGTGCAAAAGGTTTATCTGAAAAAGAAATCTCAAATAAACACGTCTTTAAAAATGCCATGGTTCCTTTGGTTTCAGGTATTCCAGGTGCCGTAATCGGGGTTATTGGTGGTGCAACATTGACAGAAACAGTCTTCGCCTTCCCAGGTATGGGTAAAATGTTGATTGACTCTGTTAAGGCATCAAATAACTCAATGGTAGTTGGTCTCGTCTTCATCTTTACATGTATTTCTATCTTCTCACTCTTTGTAGGAGATATCTGGATGACTATGCTTGACCCACGTATTAAATTGACAGAGAAAGGAGGCAAATAATGTCAACAATTGATAAAGAAAAATTTCAGTTCGTAAAACGTGATGATTTTGCCTCTGAAACGATTGATGCTCCTGCCTACTCTTACTGGGGCTCTGTATTTAGACAGTTTTTAAAGAAAAAATCAACAGTCATTATGTTGGGAATATTGGTAGCTATTATTTTGATGAGTTTTATCTATCCGATGTTTTCAGACTTTGACTTTAACGATGTAAGTAAGGTGAACGACTTTAGCGCTCGTTTTATTAAGCCCAATGCCGAACACTGGTTTGGTACTGATAGCAATGGTAAATCCTTGTTTGATGGAGTTTGGTTTGGTGCGCGTAATTCTATTCTCATTTCTGTAATTGCTACTTTTATCAACCTTGTGATTGGGGTTATTGTTGGTGGAATTTGGGGGATTTCAAAATCTGTTGACCGCGTCATGATGGAAGTTTATAACATTATTTCAAACATTCCATCTCTCTTGATTGTTATCGTCTTGACTTACTCAATTGGCGCTGGTTTCTGGAATTTGATCTTCGCTATGAGTGTGACGACTTGGATTGGGATTGCTTATTCAATTCGTATTCAAATCATGCGTTACCGTGACTTGGAATACAACCTTGCTTCTCAAACACTTGGAACACCAACCTTTAAGATTATCGTGAAAAACATCATGCCACAATTGGTATCTGTTATTGTTTCTACGATGACCTTGATGTTGCCAAGCTTTATCTCTTATGAGGCATTCCTTTCTTTCTTTGGATTGGGATTGCCTGTAACAGTGCCAAGTTTGGGACGTTTGATCTCAGATTACTCACAAAACGTTACGACCAACGCGTACTTGTTCTGGATTCCATTGACAACTTTGATTTTGGTATCCCTATCTCTATTCGTTGTTGGTCAGAACTTAGCGGATGCTAGTGATCCACGTACACATAGATAGGAGTAGACATGACAAAAGAAAGTAATGTAATTTTGACTGCTCGCGATATCGTCGTGGAATTTGACGTTCGTGACAAAGTTCTGACGGCTATCAGAGGCGTTTCTCTAGAACTGATTGAAGGGGAAGTTCTTGCCTTGGTAGGTGAGTCTGGTTCTGGTAAATCTGTATTAACAAAAACCTTTACAGGAATGTTGGAAGATAATGGACGCATTGCCCAAGGAAGCATCGACTATCGTGGACAAGACTTGACAGCCTTGACTTCGAACAAAGAATGGGAGAAAATCCGTGGTGCTAAAATTGCGACCATCTTCCAAGACCCAATGACAAGTTTGGACCCAATCAATACAATCGGTAGTCAAATCACAGAAGTTATCGTTAAACACCAAGGGAAAACAGCTAAGGAAGCCAAAGAAATGGCAATCGACTATATGAACAAGGTCGGAATTCCAGATGCTGAAAAACGTTTTGACGAGTATCCTTTCCAATATTCTGGAGGGATGCGCCAACGTATCGTTATTGCCATTGCCCTTGCGTGTCGTCCAGATATCTTGATCTGTGACGAGCCAACAACGGCCCTTGACGTAACCATTCAAGCGCAAATCATTGATTTGCTTAAAACTTTGCAAAATGAGTACCACTTCACCATTATCTTTATCACCCATGACCTTGGTGTGGTAGCAAGTATTGCGGACAAGGTAGCGGTTATGTATGCTGGTGAAATTGTAGAATACGGTACTGTTGAGGAAGTCTTCTACGACCCACGTCATCCATACACTTGGAGTCTCTTGTCTAGCTTACCACAGCTCGCTGATGATAAAGGGGAATTGTACTCTATCCCAGGAACACCACCGTCTCTTTATACTGAGTTGAAAGGTGATGCCTTTGCCCTTCGTTCAGATTATGCGATGCAAATTGACTTTGAACAGAAAGCGCCTCAGTTTTCAGTCACTGATACTCACTGGGCTAAGACTTGGTTGCTTCATGAGAATGCTCCTAAGGTTGAAAAACCAGAAATCATCGCAGATTTACATGATAAGATTCGTGATAAAATGGGCTTTGCTCATTTAGAAGACTAGGAGGAAGGAAATGTCTGAAAAATTAGTAGAAATTAAAGATTTAGAAATTTCCTTCGGTGAAGGAAGTAAGAAGTTTGTTGCCGTTAAAAACGCTAACTTCTTTATCAACAAGGGAGAAACTTTCTCTCTCGTTGGTGAATCTGGTAGTGGGAAAACAACCATTGGTCGTGCCATTATTGGTTTGAATAATACTAGTAAAGGTGAAATCATCTTTGACGGTCATAAGATCAATGGGAAAAAATCTCATAAGGAATCTTCAGAGTTGATCCGCCGTATCCAGATGATTTTCCAAGACCCTGCAGCCAGCTTAAATGAACGTGCGACAGTTGACTATATCATCTCTGAAGGTCTTTACAACTACCACTTGTTCAAAGATGAAGAAGAGCGAAAAGAAAAAGTTCAAAAGATGATTCATGAAGTTGGTCTTTTGAAAGAGCACTTGACCCGTTACCCACACGAGTTTTCTGGTGGTCAACGTCAACGTATTGGGATTGCCCGTGCTCTTGTGATGGAACCTGATTTCGTTATTGCGGATGAGCCGATTTCAGCCTTGGACGTGTCTGTTCGTGCGCAAGTCTTGAATTTGCTTAAGAAGTTTCAAAAAGAATTGGGCTTGACCTATCTCTTTATCGCGCATGACTTGTCAGTTGTTCGCTTTATCTCAGATCGTATCGCAGTTATCTATAAGGGTGTTATCGTTGAAGTAGCGGAGACAGAGGAGTTGTTTAACAATCCTGTTCATCCGTACACTCAAGCACTTCTATCTGCTGTACCGATTCCAGATCCAATATTGGAACGTAAGAAGGTCTTGAAAGTCTATGATCCTAGCCAACATGACTATGAGACAGACAAACCATCTATGGTGGAAATTCGTTCAGGTCACTATGTTTGGGCTAATCAAGCGGAAGTTGCTCGCTACAAAGAAGCACTTAAAAAATAAACAGATTAGGAGAGGACCGAAAGGTCTTCTCATTTTTAATAGAAAAACTCCCCCTTTACTAGCTAGTAAAGGGGGAGTTGTATTATCATTAGCGCTTAGACCAAGTTCGTTTCATAAAGAGAAGCAAAATGGGATAAATCTCTAGACGACCTGCAATCATTGCAAATGAGAGAAGTATTTTAGAGATGGGACTAAAGATGGAAAAACTAGAAGTTGTACCTAGAATAGGTCCGATGTTATTGAAACAACTGAAGACAGCACTGGTAACAACTAGAAAATCATTGTTATCTAGACTGACAATGAAGATAAGTGACAGTAAAATCATCACATAAATGACAAAATATTTTAGGACCTTGTGCTGGGTATCCTTATCAATCACAGTTTTATTGACATGTAGAGTCAATACGCGATGAGGAGATAAGATGGACAAGATCTGATTTTTTGCAATTTTTGAAAGGATGAGCCCTCTGATAACTTTGAGTCCACCTGCGGTTGATCCAGCAGATCCACCGATTCCCATGAGGAAGAGGAGGATAAATTGGGAGAAGAGGGGCCAGTTGGTGATATCTCCATAACCAAAACCAGTTGTTGTGATGATATTGGAAACCTGAAAGAGGGCCATTTCAAAGCTCTTAGAGACACCTTGGTAGAGATGGAGCGTATTGAGCGTAATCAAGCCGGTAGAAACTAGGACAATGATTACATACGTGCGAAGTTCTTCATCTCCAAAGAAAGCCTTAACCCGACGGAGCATAAGGTAATAGTAGAGATTGAAGTTAACCCCAAAAACCAGAACCCCGATACTGACGAGATAGGTGATGAGTGAGCTGCCGTAGTGGGCAATTCCGTCGTTATAGACGGTGAAGCCTCCGGTTCCTGCCGTTCCCATAGCGATGACAAAGCTATCAAATAGGGGCATACCAGCTAGATAGTAGATGACTACAAAAAGTGAGAAGAGCCCTAAATAAAGCAGATAGAGAATCTGGGCGGTATTTTTCAGTTTGGATACAACCTTACCGAAGACAGGCCCAGGGACCTCAGCCTTCATCACCTCTAAGTGACTATTCTTGGCATTGTCCATAATGGCAAGCGCGAAGACGAGTACCCCCATCCCTCCAATCAAGTGAGTAAAACTTCGCCAGAAGAGGAGGGAACGAGTGAGAACGGAAACATCTGTCAGAATAGTTGCTCCTGTAGTTGTAAAACCAGAACTGATTTCAAAGAAGGCATCGATGACACTTGGGATTTGTCCTGAAAAGACAAAGGGAAGCGCTCCAAAGAAGGACCACAGAATCCAACAGAGGGCGACGATTAAGACTCCCTCCTTAGTATAAATTCGCTGATTTTTGGGTTTCCGTAAAATTCCCAAGCTACCAAGAAGTATCAAAATCCCAATTGTTGTAAAGAGAGCTGTAAATACTTGGCTGGATTCTTGATAATAGGTTGCTACGCTAACGGGTACTAGGAGGAGAACCGCCTCAATCAAGAGAAGTTTTGAGAGGAGGTAACGAATCATACTTTTATTCATCTTTTACCTCTCAATCAGATCATAAATCTTGGTGATATTTGGTAGTAAGGTCGTCACGAGTAACTGATCTCCTACCTCAAGCCTGTCCTCTCCAGTAGGGAAGATTGTTTTTCCTTTTCGGATAATGGCTGCGATGAGAACTCCTTTTTTCAATTTCAACTGTGAAAGAGGTTTGGTAGTCATTTTATTAGCTTCCTTGATTTGGAATTGAAGAGTTTCAATTTGACCGTTTGCTAGATGATGCATGGCTTGAAGGTCTGAGTATTGAGCGTTTACTCGACCACGGATAAAGTGCATAATGGTATCCACTGCGATGCTTTTGGGTGTGATGATACTTGAAAAATCAGGTGCATGGATAATCTCTAAAAGGCTAGTGCGATTCACCTTGGTGATATTCTTATGGACACCAACACGGTCTAAGAACATAGAGGTAATGATGTTTTCCTCATCAACCCCAGTCAAAGTTGCAACTGCATCATAGTTGGGAGCACTTTCCTCAAGCAAGATATCTTTGGCAGTTCCATCTCCCTGTACGATATAGAGATTTGGAAATTTTTCACTGAAGAGACGAGCTCTCTCAGGATTAATCTCGATAACTTTAGTGTCAATACGGCTATCTTTTAAAATGCCAAGTAGGTAATAAGCGATTTTTCCAGCACCAACGATGAGTAAGCTTTTCACTGCACGTGATTTGAAATAGTTATGGAAGAGCATCATATCCACACGATTCCCAGTAACAAAAATCCTATCTCTGTCCTGAATGGTGATATCACCGCTCGGAATCATAAGTTGATGGTCTCGTTCCATAGCGCAGACAATGATATTGCCAAATTTTTTACGAAAATCTGAGATTGGCATTTGACAGAGACCACTGGAATCTTTGACAACAAACTCCATCAGGTTGACCCGTCCCCCTGAGAACCGCTCAACTGAGAGTGCATTCGGGAAATCAATGATATTTGAGATAGCACGGGCGGCTAGGAGTTCTGGGTTAACGATAAGTGAGAATCCAAGAATATTTTTCTCTTTGAAATAGGCATTGGAGTATTCAGGATTTCGCACTCGAACAATGGTTTCTTTAGCGCCCATTTTTTTAGCAAGTACTGCTGAAATCATATTCACTTCATCGTGTTCCGTTAGAGCAATAAAGATATCACACTCTTGAACGCCGGCTTGCTCTAAGATAGCAAAGTCTGCTCCATTTCCAAGGAGTCCCATGATATCAAAGCGACTGACAATATGATCGAGAACAGCCTCATCTTGTTCGATGAGGACAACGTCGTGTTTTTCTGCAACCAGTGAACGGCAGAGGGCGAAACCGACTTTCCCTCCACCAACAAGGACAATTTTCATATAAAAACCCTACTTTTTCATGATGTAACTATCATACCCTTTTTTCGCAAAAAATGCACTTGCCAAGCCATTTTAGAGGATAAGAAAAGACTTTTTGTAAGTTTTCAAAGATAAAATTGCTCACCTTTCATAGAAATGTCTATTATATGAAGTGATTTCGCTCATTTAATATCCTTTCTCAGAAAAAGAATGACTAAGTATGGAAATATTATCAAAAAAAGTAAAAAAATCAAGTCGTTTCTATTGACAATGATTCTGAAAGTGTTATACTAAGAAAGTAGCTTCGCTGATTTACTTCAAACCTGTTGTGAGGTAAGTTAACGATGCCTTAACCACGCTGTTTGCTGAGCTTGACTCCGGGCAGTGTGGCTATTTTTTTGCAATGGTGAAAGGAAGCAAGTCATGACAAATCACATTGTATTATTTGAACCTCAGATTCCACAAAATACAGGTAACATTGCGCGTACTTGCGCTGCGACCAATTCTCCCCTTCACATCATCAAACCGATGGGATTTCCTATTGATGATCGCAAGATGAAGCGGGCTGGTTTGGATTACTGGGATAAGTTAGAGATTCATTTTTATGACAGTTTGGAAGATTTTATGTCTCAGATGAAGGGTAAACTCTATCTGATTTCGAAATTCGCGGAAAAGGTGTACTCTGAGGCGGATTTATCGACTGACGAAGCCCATTATTTTCTCTTCGGACGTGAAGACAAGGGCTTGCCTGAGGACTTTATGCGAGACCATCCCGAAAAGGCTCTCCGTATTCCTATGAATGATGAACATGTTCGTAGCCTCAATGTTTCGAATACCGTCTGCATGATTGTCTACGAGGCTCTTCGTCAGCAGAATTTTGCAGGTCTTGAGCTTGTTCACACCTATGAAGCAGATAAATTGAAATAATCAAAATGCTTGCACTTGCAAGCGTTTTTTGTTATGATTAAAGGGTCTTCAGGGCTGGGTGCAATTCCCGACCGGCGGTGACTTTAATACTCTTCGAAAATCCAATTCAAACCACGTCAGCTTCGCCTTGCCGTACTCAAGTACAGCCAGCGGCTAGCTTCCTAGTTTGTTCTTTGATTTTCATTGAGTATCATTAGGAAAAAATTTTTCCTTTAAAACTTTGTTGACAAGTTTTGCCTAACTGGAAGTTATGCCTATAGCTTGTCGCCTCGTCTAAAAGAAAAATCTCTATTTCCTTCCCTTTAAAGAAGTCCGCGAGCGCAAGCTGATGTGGTGCGATTCCACAACCGACAGTATAGTCTGGATGGGAGAAGACGAAAGAATAGCTTTGTCTGTTCTGATGAGTTTATAGATGAATTGCAACCGCTTGCTCAAAAGAGTGAGAGGGAACTTTTGGGATATAAAGAGTGAGAATAGATAGAGGGATCCTTTCCAACTTCTTCTGATTTTATAGAAAATTGGAGGAACCTGTTATGACAAACACACGTCGACTTTCGACCATTGCGATTTTATCAGCCATTTCATTTGTGCTGATGTACTTTGACTTTCCGCTCTTGCCAGCTGCGGCCTTCCTCAAGATCGAGTTTAGTATCTTGCCAGTCCTTGTGGGCTTGGTGGTCATGGATTTGCCAGCTGCACTAGGAATCCTCTTGCTTCGCTCACTCTTGAAGTTGCTTCTGAATGGCCAGGGAGTGAATACCTACATTGGTTTGCCAATGAATATCGTGGCCTTGGGAGTTTTTGTTATCGCCTTTGGTTTGATTTGGAAAAAGGAACGCAGCACCCTTCGTTTCCTACTAGCATCTCTAGCGGGAACTATTGGATTGACTTCTGCGATGTTGGTTCTCAACTATGTTTATGCGGTTCCTTTGTACGCGCAGTTTGCCAACTTTGATATTGGAAAAATTTTGGGACTTTCCAACTACCTAATGACCATGGTTTTACCTTTTAACTTGATTGAGGGTATCATCTTTGCCGTTTCATTCTGGTTGTTATACGTCCTCTTGAAACCAACCTTAAAACATTATGAGAGATAAACAAACATTTTTAATGAAGGGCAGTTTTGCCCTTTTACTTTTCGTCCTTCTTGGCTATATGGTTAAGTTCTATCCTGAAACGTTGGTCGGTTTTGATCAACCGATTCAGACTGCCCTTCGTGGGGACTTGCCAAATTATTTGACAGTTCTGTTCCGTGCCCTTACGCATTTGATTGATATCCCAGTGATTATCACCTGGGTTACCATTGCAGCCTTTATCTTTTATCGTAAGCAGTGGAAGATAGAAAGCTACTTCATGGCGGGCAATCTAGCCTTAGCTGGTCTTTTAATCGTGACCTTTAAAAACATCTACCAGCGCCCTCGGCCAGCTATTTTACACTTGGTAGAGGAGAAGGGATTTTCCTTCCCAAGTGGGCATTCTCTGGCTGTGACGCTGATGGTAGGGAATCTGATTATCATTCTCAGTCAACGAATTAAAGATCCGGTTTGGAAAAAAATTGTGCAAATCGTTCTTGGCTTCTATCTAGTCAGTGTGCTGCTATCAAGAGTCTATCTGGGAGTTCACTACCCATCAGATGTTCTTGCCAGTTTCTGTGTGGGCTTGGGAGTCTTGTTTATCGAATTTCCTTTCTATGACAAGCTTCGCTTCCAATGGCGATTTAAGGGCAAGCAGAAGTGAGATAGGTCTTGCAAGAATGGTAAAAATCTGATAAACTAAGTAGTAATTGAATAGAAATCCGCAAGACTAGTAACTCAAGGGAAGTATATCAGGGAGGAGAGCCGTGACTGCAAGCTCTCTATACGAAAGCTGGGTGAATTCACTTGCGCATGGATTTAGAAATGAAGGTCTGACTTGTCAGATGAAACGGATGGTACCGCGTGTCAACGCTCCGAGTGGAGTTTTTGGCATGTGGTTTTCTTTTTATCTACGAGAGACTGATGGAGGAATTATGTCAACTATTGAAGAACAATTAAAAGCGCTTCGCGAAGAAACGCTGGCTAGCTTGCAGCAGATTACTGCTGAAAATGAAAAAGAGATGCAAGACTTGCGTGTCTCTGTCCTTGGTAAAAAAGGGTCGCTTACGGAAATCCTCAAAGGGATGAAGGATGTCTCTGCTGAGATGCGTCCAATCATCGGGAAACACGTCAATGAAGCGCGTGATGTCTTGACAGCGGCCTTTGAAGAAACAGCTAAGCTCTTGGAAGAAAAGAAAGTCGCAGCTCAACTAGCAAGTGAGAGCATCGATGTGACACTTCCAGGTCGCCCAGTTGCGACTGGTCACCGTCACGTTTTGACACAAACCAGTGAAGAAATCGAAGATATTTTCATTGGGATGGGTTACCAAGTCGTGGATGGTTTTGAAGTGGAGCAAGACTACTACAACTTTGAGCGTATGAACCTTCCAAAAGATCACCCAGCTCGCGATATGCAGGATACTTTCTACATCACAGAAGAAATCTTGCTCCGTACCCACACGTCTCCAGTTCAGGCGCGTGCCATGGATGCCCATGATTTTTCGAAAGGTCCTTTGAAGATGATCTCACCGGGGCGCGTATTTCGTCGTGATACGGACGATGCGACCCACAGTCACCAATTCCACCAAATCGAAGGTTTGGTTGTTGGGAAAAACATCTCTATGGCGGACCTGCAAGGAACGCTTCAGTTGATCGTCCAAAAAATGTTTGGTGAAGAGCGTCAGATCCGTCTGCGTCCATCCTATTTCCCATTCACAGAGCCATCTGTTGAGGTGGATGTTTCCTGCTTCAAGTGTGGTGGAGAAGGTTGTAACGTATGTAAGAAAACAGGTTGGATCGAAATCATGGGTGCTGGTATGGTTCACCCACGTGTCCTTGAAATGAGTGGAATCGATGCGACTGTTTACTCTGGATTTGCCTTTGGTCTTGGGCAAGAACGTGTCGCTATGCTCCGTTACGGAATCAACGATATCCGTGGATTCTACCAAGGAGATGTCCGCTTCTCAGAACAGTTTAAATAAGATTGAAACCTGAAACACAGTCCTATACAGTCCTAGTCATTTTCTCTCGATGAGAACGGTGAGGACTGACTCGAAGAAAAAGAAAGGAATTGAAAAGGTCTTACTTGGTGAGATCTTACAATCAGAATTATGCTTGTATCTTATAAATGGTTAAAAGAATTGGTGGACATTGATGTGCCATCACAAGAGTTGGCTGAGAAAATGTCAACTACAGGGATTGAGGTCGAAGGTGTCGAATCACCGGCTGCCGGTCTCTCAAAAATTGTCGTCGGTGAGGTCTTGTCTTGCGAAGATGTGCCAGAAACACACTTGCATGTCTGTCAGGTTAACGTTGGCGAAGAAGAAGCCCGTCAGATCGTTTGTGGTGCCCCAAATGTGCGTACTGGTATCAAGGTCATGGTGGCTCTTCCAGGAGCTCGTATCGCGGACAATTACAAAATCAAAAAAGGGAAAATCCGTGGCTTAGAATCACTTGGAATGATCTGTTCACTTGGTGAATTGGGAATTTCTGACTCAGTTGTACCAAAGGAATTTGCAGATGGTATTCAAATCTTGCCTCAAGATGCAGTACCAGGTGAGGAAGTCTTCTCATATCTAGACTTGGATGATGAAATCATCGAACTTTCTATCACACCAAACCGTGCAGACGCTCTATCTATGCGTGGAGTAGCTCACGAAGTGGCAGCCATCTATGACAAGGCAGTTAACTTTAAAGAATTCAGTTTAACAGAAACAAATGAAGCTGCAGCAGACGCCCTTTCTGTAGGCATTGAGACAGACAAGGCGCCTTACTATGCGGCCCGTATCTTGGATAATGTGACCATCGCACCAAGTCCACAATGGTTGCAAAACCTTCTTATGAACGAAGGCATCCGTCCAATAAATAACGTAGTAGACGTAACCAACTACATCCTGCTCTACTTTGGTCAACCTATGCATGCCTTTGACTTGGATACCTTTGAAGGGACTGACATCCGTGTGCGTGAAGCGCGTGCTGGTGAAAAATTGGTGACCTTGGATGGTGAAGAGCGTGACTTGGAAACAAATGACTTAGTCATCACTGTCGCAGACAAGCCAGTAGCCCTTGCAGGTGTTATGGGTGGAGAGGCTACAGAAATCTCTGAAAAATCAAGTCGAGTTGTGTTAGAGGCAGCTGTTTTCAATGGCACATCCATTCGTAAGACTAGCGGACGCCTTAACCTTCGTTCGGAATCATCCTCTCGTTTTGAAAAAGGGATTAATGTGGCAACAGTCGATGAGGCCTTGGATGCTGCAGCTAGCATGATTACAGAACTTGCAGGTGCTACGGTGCGTAAGGGTATCGTTTCAGCAGGCCAGCTTGATACTTCTGATGTAGAAGTTTCTTCAACCCTTGCAGACGTTAACCGCGTCCTTGGTACGGAGCTTTCATATGCTGATGTGGAAGATGTCTTCCGTCGTCTTGGCTTTGGTCTTTCTGGAAATGAAGATAGCTTTACAGTTAGCGTTCCACGTCGTCGTTGGGATATTACCATCGAAGCAGACCTCTTTGAAGAAATCGCTCGTATCTATGGATATGACCGCTTGCCAGCCAGTCTTCCAAAAGACGATGGTACAGCTGGTGAATTGACCGCGACACAAAAATTGCGTCGCCAAGTTCGTACGATCGCTGAAGGGGCAGGTTTGACAGAAATCATTACCTACGCTCTAACAACACCTGAAAAAGCAGTTGAGTTCACAGCTCAACCAAGTAACCTTACAGAACTCATGTGGCCAATGACAGTGGACCGTTCTGTCCTCCGTCAAAATATGATTTCTGGTATCCTTGATACGGTGGCCTACAACGTGGCTCGTAAGAACAAAAACTTGGCACTTTACGAGATTGGAAAAGTCTTTGAACAAACAGGAAATCCAAAAGAAGATCTACCAAACGAGATCAACAGCTTTGCCTTTGCCTTGACAGGCTTGGTTGCTGAAAAAGACTTCCAAACAGCAGCAGTTCCAGTTGATTTCTTCTATGCTAAGGGAATCCTTGAAGCGCTTTTTGCTCGCTTGGGGCTTGAAGTGACTTATACAGCAACAGATGAAATTGCTAGTCTTCACCCAGGCCGTACAGCTGTGATTTCACTCGGTGACCAAGTTCTTGGTTTCCTTGGCCAAGTGCATCCAGTCACTGCGAAGGCTTATGATATTCCAGAAACGTATGTAGCGGAGCTCAACCTTTCAGCTATCGAAGCTGCCCTTCAACCAGCTACTCCATTTGTGGAAATTACCAAATTCCCAGCGGTTAGTCGTGATATTGCTCTACTTCTCAAGGCAGAAGTCACTCACCAAGAAGTTGTAGATGCTATCCGAGCTGCAGGCGTGAAACGTTTGACAGATATCAAACTCTTTGATGTCTTCTCAGGCGAAAAATTGGGATTTGGTATGAAGTCAATGGCCTATAGCTTGACCTTCCAAAATCCAGAAGACAGCTTGACAGACGAAGAAGTCGCACGCTATATGGAAAAAATCCAAGCATCACTCGAAGAAAAAGTCAATGCAGAAGTGCGTTAACTCATCAATCCATCCTTCGGGGTGGATTTTTAGTTTTAGGAGAACAGTTCAGAAGAGAAAAGCGACAGTTGAGGAGGAAACTATCTCAGAAATCCTTTAATGAACTATACTTAAGTTATTACTAGAGCGCTTAAAAACCTTAGATTTGGTAGATTTTTACTATAAATAATATCGATAAAAATGGACATAAATCGTTGTAAAGGCTATCAAAAAGGAGTATAATAAGTGCAACATATCTCGGAGGTGGAAGATGCTAGAAGTAAGAAATCTAGAGAAAAGTTTCGGTTCCAAGCAAGTCTTGTTTGGTGTCGATTTTCAGGCAAGTCCAGGACGGATTCTGGGCTTGGTCGGGAAGAATGGGGCTGGGAAAACAACGATTTTCCACAGTATGTTGAAATTTTTGGAGTATCAAGGAGAGATCAGTCTGGATGGACAGGAGATTCGTCAGGAAACCTATGCTCGGATTGGCTATCTGCCTGAGGAACGTAGCCTCATGCCTAAGCTGACAGTCCTTGAACAAGTTCGCTACTTGGCGACTCTAAAGGGCATGGATGCTAAGGAGGTCAAGGAAAAACTCCCTCAATGGATGGAAAAACTCGAAGTGAAGGGCAAATTGACCGACAAAATCAAGAGTCTTTCCAAAGGGAATCAACAGAAAATTCAGCTCATTATCACCCTGATCCATGAGCCGGACTTGATTATCCTGGATGAGCCTTTTAGTGGTTTGGATCCAGTCAATACCGAGTTGCTCAAACAGGTCATCTTGAAAGAGAAAGAGCGCGGTGCAATCATTATATTTTCTGATCATGTCATGACCAACGTTGAGGAACTTTGCGATGATATCCTGATGATTCGAGATGGGCGTGTGGTCTTGCATGGACCTGTTCAGGATGTTCGCAATCAATACGGGAAAACACGTCTCTTTGTTTCAAGTGAACGAAGCAAGGAAGAACTGGAAAATCTTCCTCATGTCAAACAGGTGAGCTTGACCAAGCAAGGTAGTTGGAAATTGATCCTAGATGATGAGAGCGCTGGAAGGGAACTCTTCCCCATCCTCACTCAAGGTCAATACATCGCGACCTTTGACCAACAAGCTCCAACAATCGATGAAATCTTTAAACTAGAATCAGGGGTGGAAGTATGAGAAATATGTGGGTTGTAATGAAGGAAACCTATCTTCGACATGTCAAGTCGTGGAGTTTCTTCTTCATGGTGATTTCGCCGTTCCTCTTTTTAGGATTATCTGTAGGAATCGGCTATCTCCAAGGGTCTTCTATGGCCAAGAATAGCAAGATAGCAGTAGTAACAACAGTGCCATCTGTAGCTGAGGGTCTCAAGGGTACCAATGGTATCAACTTTGATTATAAGGATGAAGCCAGTGCTCAAGCTGCTATCAAGGATGAGAAAATCAAGGGTTACCTAACCATTGACCAAGAGGACAGCGTTCTCAGGGCTGTCTATCATGGTGAAACCTCTCTTGAAAGCGGCATTAAGTTAGCAGTAACCAATAAGTTAAATGAACTGCAATATCAACTGAATCGTTCGGCAGCCAATTTGTCTCAAGAACAGGAAAAACGCCTGAGTCAAACCGTTGACTTTACTGAGAAGATTGATGAATCTAAGGAAAACAAAAAAATTGTTCAAACCATTGCGGCCGCTGGGCTTGGTTTCTTCCTTTATATGATTTTGATTACCTATGCTAGTGTTACTGCTCAGGAAGTAGCTAGCGAGAAAGGAACCAAAATCATGGAAGTGGTCTTCTCTAGTATTCAAGCTAGCCATTATTTCTACGCTCGTATGATGGCTCTTCTCCTTGTGATTTTGACTCATATTGGAATTTACGTCGTGGGTGGGCTGGCTGCGATTCTGCTCTTTAAAGACCTACCAATCTTGGCTCAATCTGGTATTTTAAATCATCTAGGAGATGCCTTCTCGCTCAATACCTTATTGTTTGTCTTGGTTAGTCTCTTTATGTATGTTGTTTTAGCAGCCTTTCTAGGTTCTATGGTTTCTCGCCCTGAGGATTCAGGAAAGGCCTTGTCACCATTGATGATCTTGATTATAGCAGGATTCGTCGGAGTGACTGCTCTAGGTGCTGCAGGGGATAATTTGGTTTTGAAAATTGGTTCCTACATTCCCTTCATTTCGACTTTCTTTATGCCATTTAGAGCTATAAATGGGTATGCAAGTGGTCTGGAAGCTTGGATTTCTCTAGCCATAACGGTTGTTTTTGCAGTCACTGCAACAGCCTTTATCGGACGCATGTATGCTAGCCTAGTCCTTCAAACGGATGATTTGGGAATCTGGAAAACCTTTAAACGTGCCTTAGCTTACAAATAGGAGAGCCTCGCAAAAGCGAGGTTTTTCTAGATGTTAAACACTGAAATCGGCAAAAATATTTTTCATATCTATTGACTTTTAGTAGTGAAATTTGGTATGATAGTAGACGGTATTGTTTACCCCATTTGTAAGGCCCCGGAACCTTTCAAATACCCCGCGGACCGGAACATCCGCCCTGTAAACAAAAACGATATTCATATAGGAGAAATCATGAACAAAACTACATTCATGGCTAAACCAGGCCAAGTAGAACGCAAATGGTACGTTGTTGACGCAACTGATGTACCTCTTGGACGCCTTTCAGCAGTTGTTGCTAGCGTACTTCGCGGAAAAAACAAACCAACATTTACACCACACACTGATACAGGTGACTTCGTAATCGTTATCAATGCTGAAAAAGTTAAATTGACTGGTAAAAAAGCAACTGATAAGATCTACTACACTCACTCAAACCACCCAGGTGGATTGAAACAAATCTCTGCTGGTGAACTTCGTTCTAAAAATGCAGTACGTTTGATCGAAAAATCAGTTAAAGGTATGCTTCCACACAATACTCTTGGCCGCGCTCAAGGTATGAAATTGAAAGTATTCGTTGGAGCTGAGCACACTCACGCTGCACAACAACCAGAAGTTCTTGATATTTCAGGACTTATCTAAGGAAAGGAACAATAAAGTATGTCACAAGCACAATATGCAGGTACTGGACGTCGTAAAAACGCTGTTGCACGCGTTCGCCTTGTTCCAGGAACTGGTAAAATCACTGTTAACAAAAAAGATGTTGAAGAGTACATCCCACACGCTGACCTTCGTCTTGTTATCAACCAACCATTCGTAGTTACTTCAACTGTAGGTTCATACGACGTTTTCGTTAACGTTGTAGGTGGTGGATACGCTGGTCAAGCAGGAGCTATCCGTCACGGTATCGCTCGTGCCCTTCTTCAAGTAGACCCAGACTTCCGCGATTCATTGAAACGCGCAGGTCTTCTTACACGTGACTCACGTAAAGTTGAACGTAAGAAACCAGGTCTTAAGAAAGCTCGTAAAGCATCACAATTCTCAAAACGTTAATCAATACGATTATATCAACGTTTCAAAGCACTCAAAAGTTTACCTTATGGGTGCTTTTTTCGTGTTTTTTTTAAAAGTTTACCTCAAAGTTCACCTTATTTTTACCTTATTGTTTTAGAGACTTTAAAGCAAATTCACCAACTGCCATAGGAACTATATTAGAAGTATTGACATAAATCTGAGTTGTACCTGTATCGCTATGTGTTAGTGCTTCAGAAATAGCTTCTAAGCTCATTCCTGCTTGTTTAGCAAGCGTTGCTCCTGTATGTCGCAGTTTATGAGGTGTAGCATGTGCCAGCTCTTTATGTCGCTTTCTGATGCTTTTCATTTTATTGTTTAGATAGTCAGCATGTAAAGGCTTGTTGATGTTTCCTTTTGTATCGATATATGTAAAAACAAATTGTTCTGGATTACTGATGATGCCAAACTTTGCTAGTTCATATTTTTGTTGCTCTTTCCAAGAGGTAAGAAGTTGAAGTAAGTCATTAGAAATAGAGAAAATAGTCTTCTTATTTCCCTTAGTTGATTTTACTTGTCCATATCTATCTAAAGCTTGAATTAGCTGAATCTGTGATTTTGAAAAATCGATATGTTTCCATTGAAGAGCATAGGATTCTGATTTTCTATCGCCTAAGAAAAAGGTGAGATAGAATATATGACTTTTTTTCTACAACAAAATAGGCTCCATAATTTCTACAGTAGTTTTACCCACTACAGAAATTATAGAGCCAGATGATTTTCAGTTAGTTCTTAGGAAGTAATTGGAAAGGAAATAGTCCAGAACAACTGTTCTGGACTATTTTTTTATCTTGAGAAATCAGTGACGCTTTTAAACGTTATTAAGAATCAATTTACATAATATTTATAAGTAATTTTTTCTATAAATAATAAAGTATGCCCTTGAACTTTTTTAGTATTCTAGCCTATAAAATATAGGGTATTGATGGAGACTTGTCATCTGAAATGAAATAATAGATCGTTAAGGGATAACAATTGATTTGAGAAGCATTTATCCTGCTAAGTGATGAAAGTGAATTCTGTGAATGGAGATGGCTCGAGTAAGTTTTAGAGGAAACTATGTAAGTAGGAGGCTAGAAAAATATGGGCGTTCAGTACTGTGAATTTATAAAAAGTTCAATTAAATTTTGGGATCCTTTATGGATTTTTTCACACAAGGTTGATCGTGAAAAAAAGAGAAGACCAGATGGTCTTCTCTACGGGGGAACTGAATAATTAGAAAGAATCAATCAAAGAGGGTTATTAGTCTTTGAAATTCTTTTGGAAGATAAGGAGAGACAAGATAGAAGTGATTGCTGCCAAGTAGAGGAAGGCAGTTGCTTCTTGTTCCCCAGTTGCTGGAAGTTGTCTTTCCTTGTCTTCTTTGACTGTAGTTGTAACAGGAGCTTTTTCATCTTTTGCTGGTGAATTATCTGTTACGACTGGAGCAGGTTTTTCAGTCTCTCTTGGGAGAATATACTCAGGAAGAGTCACAACTGGTGGCGCTTCTGTTCCAACTGAGCTTTGTTTGCTACCTACCTCAATCACTCGATCTTGTGCTGGAGTTGCTTCTGTTTGGAGAACCTTGCGATTGTTACCGTTCACTTCAACATACTCGACTAAGAGACCGTCTTTCCCTTCTGATAGAACTTGCTCTTTTCCTTTGTCTAATTGTGGGTTTTCGCGACGAATCGTCTTAAACGGTACGACCTTATTGACGATTTCCAAGCTTGGAAGTGTAAAGACAAGGTCTTTAACTCCTTCCTCAGGACTTGAAGAAGTAATTGGTTTCTCAGGTTGCGCTGGAGTTTCCGGTTGAGTCGGATTTTCAGGCTGAGCAGGTTTCTCAGGCTGAACTGGCTTTTCAGGCTGGTCAGGTTTCTCAGGTTGAGCAGGTTGTTCAGGTTGAACTGGATTCTCAGGTTGAGCTGGCTTTTCAGGCTGAGCAGGTTTCTCAGGCTGAGCAGGTTTCTCAGGTTGAGCAGGTTTCTCAGGTTGAGCAGGTTGTTCAGGTTGAACTGGTTTTTCAGGTTGAACTGGTTTTTCAGGTTGAACTGGTTTTTCAGGTTGAACTGGATTCTCAGGTTGAGTCGGCTTTTCCGGTTGAGCTGGAATTTCCGGTTGAGCAGGTTTTTCAGGTTGAACTGGATTCTCAGGTTGAGCTGGCTTTTCAGGCTGAGCAGGTTTCTCAGGTTGAGCAGGTTTTTCAGGCTGAGCAGGCTTTTCCGGTTGCGCCGGTTTCTCAGGCTGAGCAGGCTTTTCGGGCTCAGCAGGCTTTTCCGGTTGAGTAGGTTTCTCAGGTTGAACTGGTTTTTCAGGTTGAGCAGGTTTCTCAGGCTGAGCTGCTTCGAGCTTGCTGATTTGTTCGAGAGCAGTTTCTAGCGCTTGATTGACTGCTTCCTGAGTTTTAGCTTCTTGGATTGCAGCAATGGCTTGGTCAGCAATTGCTAACAATTGCTTCTTAGCTTCCTTGTTGGATCCAAGTTCAGCGACTTTTTTCTCGATAGCTTTCGTCAAGCTGTCCATAGCCTTATCGTACTCAATTTCCGGTTGTTTTGGTTCGGCTGGTTTCTCAGGCTGGTCAGGTTTCTCAGGTTCTTCTGGCTGTTCCGGTTGCTCTGGACTAGGCTCCTCTTGGCCTCTTTGATAGTTCTCATCCTTGGATAGGATATCTTGTAGGGCACTGACTGTCAACATGACTTCTTGAACATCCACTGCATCAGCACTGAGTTGGTTTCTCAATTTTTCTAGATTTGCTTGGAAAGCTTGGCGTGCAGTGGCCGTATTTTTCAAGCCTGCTGGGTCAAAGTTGGACAGATCGTCTTTCCATTTAGAGATAGACTGGATGATATCTGCCTTGCTGTAGAGTTCGCTACCTTCGCCACGAGTGATAAATTGGTCCACTTGAATACCGATATTTTGAGACAAATCGTTTCGATCAGGATCGAGTTGAAGGGTGACTGCGTGCAAGTTCTCGTCCAGACCTTTTAGGCTAACCAGAGTTTGATTGCCTTGGCGTTGGGCTGCACGACCGCTAAAGTATTTCTTGCCCTCAATAGTTGAAGCATTTCCCATGCCATCTTGGTAAGGAACTTCTTTGCCATCTAGAAAGACTTTGTAGATACCATGATTTGGATCGATATAGCCCTTGATTTCAAGACCAGTACCGTAGAAGTAAGCTGTTACGGTTGTCTTTTTCTTTTGCTCATCAGTTAAGCGGCCAAAGGAAGCCCAAGACTCCGTCTTTTGGTACTTATCTGCGGAATTGGTTTCATGGTTCCAGCCAGGACTGTAATCCAACTGACTAGCTTGGTCATCATAGCTTGTTTGATCCTTAATCAGCAATTCAGCTTTCATCACTTGGATTGTTGCATCGGTAGCAAAACCGAGCAAGGCACCATCAGAAACAGAAGTGAGCTTGGCTTTAAAGTCAAAGATAGAGTCGGCTTGTTCTGTAAAGTCAATCGTTGGGATGGTCACAGTCTTTTCTGTTTCTCCATCTTCAAAAGTCACATCTTGAGTTGTATCTTGGTAAACTTTACCGTGAACCCCAGTTCCAGGTTCCGTGATGAAGCGAACAGTAGCAGTTCCCTTGCTTCCACCAACACGTTTAATTTTAACAGTGACTGGTTTTCCTTTTTCGACTTCGTAGTTGGTAGACTCGAGTTCAAACATTCCCTTGCTATCATTGTTTAGGGTGTAGATCCCTTCTGTAGCAATTGGTTCACCTGTTTTATTAACGAGAGTAATGGTGTGTTGTCCAGGAGCTAAATCATCTGTTTCAAAGACCTTTTGGCTACGTTTACGGCTAGCATTCTTAGTTTGCACATCCGTAACTTTTTGGCCATCAACATAAACGGACATTTCTCCATGACCTGGATCGACTGTAGAGACGACATAGGCCTTGGTTCCTGTGAAGGTATAGCTTACTTTGGCATCTTTTTGATTGGTCCACATAGAAGTGCCACGAACACCTTCAGATTCATTGTACCAAGTTGTACCGGCTGTATCCGCTGTTGTATTTGAGTGGTATTCAAGTCCAAGAGGGTAGCCGTCTGTCTTTTCGATACTACTTGGTGTTTTGTAGACAGAGAAGTTGTTCAAGATTGGTGTAGCTTGTGCTCCTGTGATGGTCACACGAATTTTTTGTGCCTCTACAGGCTTACCTTGAATCAAGCGACGGTAACCAACAGTTGAACCTTCCCCGTAAGTCACCCAGCGTCCGTTGATTTCAACTTCAATCTTAAAACCAGAGATACGTTGACCTTTGGCGATGTCTTCCTTGAGTTCAATGACGTCAAAGCGTCTCTTTTGCCCTAAATCGACTGTAAAGCTACCAGTTGTGGCATCATTTGAGAGTGCCCAGCTGGTATCATCTTTACCGTCTGTCAGGTGACTTTCCTTGTAGAGGTGGTTCTGACGAGTAGAACTTGCTGTTACAGTGGCACCTTTGGCAAAATCAGTTGCATACATTTGGTCTAGAGTTGCCTTGAACTCCTTCAAGCGAGCCACATCCGCATCTGCAAATTTTCCTTCTTTATTTGGTGGAATGTTGAGAAGGAGTGGAGTTCCACGACCAACAGACTTGAAGTAGATATCCATCAACTCTTTGAGTGATTTCGGCTGTTGGTTGTCATGGTAGAACCAGCCTGAACGGATCGAAACGTCAGCTTCCCCTACAGAGTACATATCACCATCTGGGTCACCATGGTTGAGGTATTCGTTTTTCACATCGTCTGTGATGTTGGCTCTCTTGACTTTATGCCAGACAGGGTCACCTGCGATGCCACGTTCATTTCCGATCCAGCGAACGCTTGTCGGTTGAGCAGAGAAGATGGCGATATCTCCTTCAGCTTCTTTGATGTATTTGAACCATTCATCAAAGGTGTAGGTTACTTTTTGGGCACCGCTACCACGCGCACCGTCCATCCAAACTTCGATGAATTTGCCTTTATTTCCGTATTTCGGATTTCCAAGGATTTCTTTCAGTTGGTTGAGATAGTATTGGTTGTATTCCTTTTCGGTTGCGACATGGTATTTAGGATGGTTGGCATCCCATGGTGATAGGTAAACACCCATATTCATGTCGTACTTGCTAGCAGATTTGGAAACTTCTTCGAGAAGGTCACCCTTTCCATCTTTCCATGGGCTAGCAGCTACGGTATGATCCGTATACTTAGAAGGGTAAGCAACGAAACCGTCGTGGTGTTTAACAACCATAATGGTCCGTTTGAAGCCAGTTTCCTTCAGCGTGCGAATCCATTGGTCTGTATCCAAGTTGGTTGGATTGAAGTATCGGGGGTCTTCTTTCCCATTTCCCCATTCAGAATTGGTATAGGTGTTCATTCCGTAGTGGATGAAGGCTGCCAATTCTTCCTTGTGGTAATCGAGTTGAGCCTTGCTTGGAAGAGGTCCATGGTTGCCTATCTCAGTTTCCTTATCTTCTGGATGAGCGACTGGTGGAGTCGGTGTCGTTGGATTGGCTGTATTAGCGATTGGCTCGTATTCAAAGACGACCTCATTCACCCCTTTTTGCTGGATCCTTGCTTCCAAACTAGCTTTTACTGGACGGAAACCAGTAATGTCTTTTGCATGGAAAGTGTTGACAAAGGAAACATCATACTCTTGGCCGTCATTGTTATCAACTGTCGCTTCCGCTAGTTCAGTAGTGGTTCCTTTTTGACGGTAGTAAACTTTGAAGGAGCCTTTGTTGACTTTATAGATCACCTTGATAACACGTGTACCGGCAGGCGCTTTGCTGACAACATTGTGCTCTTCAGCCCAAGTATCTTTTAGCTGTTTATTGACTGCTACGCCATCAATGGATACAATTTCGTATTTGTCTTTATTCTTCTGATAGAAGTCCGTTTTCTCGATTTCTTTTTTGAAATTATAATCAAATGGCGAATCAACAGCTGTCTGTTCGATAAAGGTGTCATTATCTTTGACAGGATTTCCTTCTTCGTCTTCGTGTTGGATAACCACACGACCGTACTCAACTCCCTTGGTCAAGGTAGCAATACCATCTTGGTTAAAGGAATATTCGTTGCTTCCGATCACAGCTTTCTCATTCCGAAGCATACGTCCTTCATCGGTAAAGTAGTAACGATTTCCGTTATCACCTTGGTACCAGCCTTTCACACCATACTTGGCAATCATGTCCTTAACCCATTTCAGTTGTTCAGGTGAAAGGACGAGTCCGCCACCAAAGCGATCCTTTTCAGCGACACCATTGTCAACGGTTCCGTGTTGGTGAACACCCAGAACTTTTCCTTGGCTATCCACAATCCCGCCACCAGACAAACCAGATACAGAAGTGGTTTTATAGGTAATACCGGTTGTTCCCTTATCATCATAGGACTCAACAGATCGGATGGTCCCATCTGCCTTGTAAAGCTGACCGGCTAGGATAGGTTGTTTCAGTTCTTTTGAGCTCGAGTCAGTTGGGTAACCAATCGTACTGATGGCTTCTCCCGGCTGATGCGTCTTGTGCTCCGCTAAAGGCGCAAAGGTTGCTGCTTTGTTTGGACTAGCAATCGGAAGAGGAATAGGAGCTTCTACAAGAGCAAGGTCGTTCTTATAGCCTTTTCCAAACTCTTTCTTATTCCAGAAATGGATGTCCTTTTCTCTGAATAAAACCGTAGTTCCAGAAGATGGTAGTGAGTTTTTCTTTTCGCTGTTTGAACCAACGTTATAGTAGAACTGGGCAGATTTTCCACCACGAATGTGACCTTCGCCAGTTTCTTTATTGGCCTCTAGGAAGTTATGAGCAACGGTAAGAATCAAATTAGGTGCAACAAAGATACCAGATCCTGAAACGAGGTAGCGTTGCTCCCCTGCATTGTAAGTGCTGTAAACCATAGTAGCAGCAGTAGCAGGTTGTCCCTCGTAGTTGATGTGTTTGAGGTCTTGTCCACCGTTAATGATGGCACGGTTTCCGGTCTCAGCTTCTTTTGGAGCTTCTTCCTTGTCCTTTAGAATGCTCTTAGTTTCTACTTTTGGACTAGCTTTCTGGTCAACGATAGTAGTCGTATCGAGTTCTTTGACAGGTGTGTCTGGATAGGCACGGTCCTGAATGTCTTCAGGGAGCAAGTCAGCACTGTTGGTATCGGCAGCAGGTGTTTCTTGTTTTTCAGCTTCTACACGCCCCTCTTTTTTGACTGGTTCAGCCTTGGTCTCTTCTATATCTGCTACTTGTTTCATTTGCTGATCTAAATTGGATGTTGTGGCAGGAGACGTTTCGTCTGCACGTACGGTTCCAGAAGCAAAAAATGCCAGTCCCACGATAACAGATGCCACACCTACAGTCAACTTCCGAATGCTAAATGTTTGCCCTTTTTCAAAAAGGTATCGATTCATAATATACTCCTAGTTTTTAGAAAGGCAGTCAGCTACTGCCTAAGCCCAAGTCTGACTTGGTTACAACTTGATTTAATGAAAAAACTCTCTGATAATTTGTAAAGCCACCTTACCTCCTGTTTATAAAGCGCTTTCATTTTAAGATAAAAAAATTTAAAAGGTCATTTCTCCCTTAAAATGACTGAAAACTTTTAATATAACAAATATACTAAATTAATGAAATAATTGCAATAGCAAAAAGCAAAAAAATAAATATAAATTAAAGAAAATCAGTTACTTTTTAAAGAAAAAACGCATCCTTTCAAGGCTCAAACTAAATGAAAGGATACGTTTTAAAAAGAAATTAGAGTATTTTTTGGAGAGACTCTTGGATGGTTTGGGGGTCTGTTTTGGAAGAGAAGCGCTCAAGGACTTGCCCATCTCGGCCAATGAGAAACTTAGCAAAATTCCATTCGATTCGTTTTCCTAGCGGGCCAGATTTCTGGTCTTTTAGCCAAACATAAAGAGGATCTGCTTCCTTGCCGTTGACCTTGATCTTGGCAAAGCGGGGGAAAGTTGTCTGATAGTGTAGGCTACAGAAGCTATTGATTTCCTCTGCGCTGCCGGGTGCTTGTCCCATAAACTGATTGCAAGGGAAATCTAAGATTTCAAAGCCCTGATCTTGATAGCGTTCATAGAGTTCTTGGAGCCCTTGGTACTGGGGTGTTAAACCACATCCTGTAGCAGTGTTGACAATCAAGAGAACCTTGCCACGATAGCTCTCCAGGGGGGTTACTTGGTTGTTTTGGTTTAAAACTGAAAAATCATATACACTGGTCATGAGAGCCTCTTTTCTTTTTCTACATTGTAACAGTTTTTACCCTTTTCGTCGAGTCGGATGGAAGAAGTTGTTGAAAAATAGGCCCCTGATATGATAGAAATCGTTTACAAATAACTTTTAAAATGGTATGATTTAATTAAACCGGTTTACTTAGCTGTTATAAATCTCTAATTTGAGATTTAGTTCCTATTGATTTTACAATATGTTTATTGGAGTGTATACATGCAAACAAAAACAAAGAAACTCATTGTGAGTTTGTCTTCACTTGTTTTATCAGGATTTTTATTAAACCATTATATGACAGTTGGAGCGGAAGAAACGACTACGAATACCATTCAGCAAAGCCAGAAGGAAGTTCAGTATCAGCAAAGGGATGCCAAGAATTTAGTTGAAAATGGTGATTTTAGTCAGACGGAGAACGGAAGCAGTCCTTGGACAGGAAGCAAAGCCCAGGGGTGGTCAGCTTGGGTAGACCAGAAGAATAGTTCTTCAGGTGCCTCAACTCGAGTCATTGAAGCCAAGGATGGGGCTGTCACTATCTCAAGTTCTGAGAAACTAAGGGCAGTGATTCACCGTATGGTCCCTATTGAAGCTAAGAAAAAGTATAAACTGCGTTTCAAGATTAAAACAGATAATAAAGTCGGGATTGCCAAGGTTCGTATCATTGAGGAAAGTGGTAAGGACAAGCAATTGTGGAATTCTGCAACAACTTCGGGAACAAAGGACTGGCAGACTATTGAAGCAGACTATAGCCCGACTTTAGATGTTGATAAAATCAAGCTGGAGTTATTCTATGAAACGGGAACAGGGACTGTTTCCTTTAAGGATATTGAGCTGGTAGAGGTAGCAGACCAGCCTTCTGAGGATTCTCAAACAGATAAACAGCTTGAGGAAAAGATTGATTTACCAATTGGGAAAAAACATGTTTTTGCTCTTGCGGACTATACTTATAAGGTAGAAAATCCTGACGTTGCTTCAGTCAAAAATGGACTTTTAGAACCTCTTAAGGAAGGGACAACCAATGTCATTGTCAGTAAAGATGGTAAGGAAGTGAAAAAGATTCCTTTGAAGATTCTAGCCTCTGTTAAGGATGCATACACAGACCGTTTGGATGACTGGAATGGCATCATCGCTGGGAATCAATACTATAATTCTAAAAATGAACAGATGGCCAAGTTAAATCAGGAGCTGGAAGGAAAGGTAGCTGATAGCCTATCCAGTATTTCAAGTCAGGCGGACCGCCCCTATTTGTGGGAAAAATTTTCAAATTATAAAACGTCTGCGAATCTGACTGCCACTTATCGGAAATTAGAGGAGATGGCCAAGCAAGTGACCAATCCTTCTTCTCGTTATTATCAAGATGAAACCGTCATTCGAACAGTCAGGGATTCCATGGAATGGATGCATAAACATGTCTACAATAGTGAAAAGAGCATTGTTGGGAACTGGTGGGATTATGAAATCGGTACACCTCGTGCCATCAACAATACCTTGTCTCTGATGAAAGAATACTTCTCTGATGAGGAAATAAAAAAATATACAGATGTGATTGAAAAATTTGTGCCAGATCCCGAACATTTCCGAAAGACGACTGATAACCCATTTAAGGCCCTAGGTGGAAACTTAGTGGATATGGGAAGGGTAAAAGTAATAGCTGGTTTACTGCGCAAGGATGATCAAGAAATTTCTTCGACCATTCGTTCGATTGAGCAAGTGTTTAAGTTGGTAGACCAAGGTGAAGGTTTTTATCAGGATGGATCCTATATCGACCACACCAATGTTGCCTATACGGGTGCTTATGGGAATGTCTTGATTGATGGCCTGTCTCAACTATTGCCAGTCATTCAAAAGACCAAGAGCCCAATCGATAAAGATAAAATGCAAACCATGTACCACTGGATTGATAAATCGTTTGCTCCTTTACTAGTGAATGGAGAGCTGATGGATATGAGTCGTGGACGCTCTATCAGTCGTGTAAATAGCGAGGGGCATGTTGCCGCAGTAGAAGTGCTAAGGGGGATTCACCGGATAGCGGATATGTCTGAAGGAGAAACCAAACAACGTTTGCAGAGTCTTGTGAAGACCATTGTTCAATCGGATACTTATTATGATGTCTTTAAGAATTTGAAGACTTATAAGGATATCAGTTTGATGCAATCCTTATTAAGTGATGCAGGAGTCGCAAGTGTTCCAAGAACAAGTTACCTATCTGCCTTTAATAAGATGGATAAAACAGCCATGTACAATGCAGAGAAAGGGTTTGGATTTGGCTTGTCGCTCTTTTCCAGTCGTACCTTGAATTACGAGCACATGAACAAGGAAAACAAACGTGGTTGGTATACGAGTGATGGGATGTTCTATCTTTACAATGGTGATTTGGGTCACTATAGCGATGGCTACTGGCCAACAGTCAATCCCTATAAGATGCCTGGTACGACAGAGACGGACGCTAAGAGATCGGATAGCGATACAGGTAAAGTTCTACCGTCTGCTTTCGTTGGAACGAGCAAACTAGATGAGACCAATGCAACAGCAACCATGGATTTCACCAACTGGAATCAAACACTGACTGCTCATAAGAGCTGGTTTATGCTGAAGGATAAGATCGCCTTTTTAGGAAGCAATATTCAAAACACTTCAACAGATGCTGCTGCAACTATAATTGACCAGAGAAAACTGGAATCAAGTGATCCATATAAAGTCTATGTCAATGATAAAGAAACCTCCTTTACAGAACAAGAAAAGGATTATCCTGAAACCCAAAGTGTCTTTTTAGAATCGTCCAATTCGAAAAAGAATATTGGTTACTTTTTCTTTAAGAAGGGTTCAATCAGTATGAGTAAGGCTTTGCAAAAGGGAGCCTGGAAGGATATCAATGAAGGACAGTCAGACAAGGAAGTTGAAAATGAATTTCTTACGATTAGTCAGGCTCATAAGCAAAATGGGGATTCTTATGGCTATATGCTCATCCCTAACGTGGATCGTGCCACCTTCAATCAGATGGTGAAAGAGTTAGAAAGTAGTCTCATCGACAACAATGAGACCCTTCAGTCTGTTTATGATGCCAAACAAGGAGTTTGGGGCATTGTGAAATATGATGATTCTGTCTCTACTATTTCCAACCAATTCCAAGTCTTGAAACGTGGGGTCTATACCATTCGAAAAGAAGGGGATGACTATAAGGTTGCCTACTACAATCCTGAAACCCAGGAATCAGCTCCAGATCAGGAAGTCTTTAAAAAGTTAGAACAAGCAGCTCAACCACAAACTCAGGATTCAAAAGAAAAGGAAAAATCTGAAGAAGAAAAGAACCATTCGGATCAAAAGAATCTCCCTCAGACAGGAGAAGGTCAGTCAATCTTGGCAAGTCTAGGGCTCTTGCTACTTGGGGCGGTTTATCTATTCCGTAGAGGAAAGAATAACTGATTTGTTCATCATCTAGATGAATCACATGAAACTGTGGAAAATAGAAAAAATCCGAAGAAGGCCAAACATCTTCGGATTTTTCTTTTAAAAAAGGATAAGTTAACACTTATCCTTTTTTACTTCATTTTATCTGAGTGTAACATACTGTTGGGCAATCTCGCTGATGCGGTCAAAGTCGCCTTGGGAAGCGAGTTTATTGAGTTCGCCACCAATTCCAACGGCATCTGCACCAGCAGCGAACCATTGAGGAATGTTATTTAGGCCGACTCCTCCGGTTACCATTACGGAAACTTGTGGGATCGGCGCCTTGACTGCAGAGATATATGCTGGACTGAGAGCACTACCTGGGAAGAGTTTGATGATTTCACTACCGGCTTCAAGTGCAGTCGTTATCTCTGTGAGGGTAATACAGCCTGGAATGTACGGTGTGCTGTAGAGATTGCACATTTTTGCAGTCTCAGCATGGAAAGATGGAGAAACAATGTAATTTGCTCCGGCTAGAATGGCATCTCTAGCAGTTACGGCATCAAGCACAGTACCTGCACCGATACAAACACTCTGATCGTCCTGATACAAGTCTACAAGTTCCTTGATGATTTGCCCTGCATACTGATTGGTATAGGCAATTTCAATAGCTTTGATACCGCCCTTGATACAAGCAATCGAGGCTTGCAGTCCTTCTTCCCTTGTATTTCCTCGAATAACAGCGACAATTTTTTGTTTTTTTAGTTCAATAATCGTATCTGATTTGGTCATGTAATTCTCCTAACGAATGATATCTTGTGCATTTTCCAGTAATTTTTCAATACTAGCTGCGGGAGTGGAGAGATGGTCTCCTGGAAGAGTACATTTGAGAGTTGCGCTTGCAACTGCAAAGTCAATGGTAGTTTTTAGGGAGGAATGATGGAGTAGTTGGTAAAGGGCACCAGAGATAAAGGCATCCCCGCTACCAACTCGTTGATAGACTGCAGTTTTTAGTTGGACAGACTCTTCAAATCGTTCTCCCAGAGCATAGGCTTGATAGACATTTTTGTCTTGCTCATCACTAGAGCGGAGGGTATGGAAAATGGTCTTGAAACCATAGGTTTCTTTTAAAAGTTGCATGCGATTTTCCACCTCTTTTAGGCTGGCTCTGTCTCTTGGGAACATCTCTAGATTTTGGTCATCAATCATGAGAGGATCAATACCAAAGCAATAGTCAGCGAAACGAGCAAACTTAGAAAATTCATACTTGGCTTCTAGGACTGAAATCATCTTTGTTCTCAGATTGAGATCCATTGAAACGATAATCCCTCGGCGCTTGGCTTCTTCCAAGAGTAGGAGAAGGAGCGTACGGACCTCTTGACCGATAGCTACGGTGATTCCACTGAAATGGAAATGGCTAATCCCCTGAAAGAGAGAATCCATATCTAGCATGTTTGGCCGAATCTGGCTGATACTCGTATGTTTGCGGTCGTAGAAAACTTCACTTTGACGACAACCAAAGCCGTTCTCTAAATAGTAGAGGCCGATTCGATCGCCAAGCCGACAGATTGAACTGGTATCGATTTGGTGCTGTTTCAAGAATGTGATAAAACGATCTCCAATCTCGTTGGCAGGGAGTGCGGTAAAGACTTTCGTTGAGATTCCCAGAGCTTGCAAATTACAAGCGATGTTAATTTCTGATCCGCCAAAATAAGTCGAACTGGCAACATGATCGCCGATACTGGTGGCATCTAATGGTGAGATTCGAATTAATGGTTCGCCAAACAGTAATATTTTCGTCATCCATTAGTTCCTTTCTGGTTTAGAATAGCTTTACTTGGCTAATATTTCTTTCAAATAAGCAGCGACTTCATCATCTTGGCAGTTTTCAAAGAAGTATTCTTGGAAGTATTTGCCAGAGATGGTGTCTTTGAGGAAGTCTTGGTCGATTGTTTTAAGGATGGTTATCAAATCATTGTGGGTGATTTGTTTCACCTCGTTTAAGATACGAGCGTTGCGTTGTTCAGGGATTACACGTTCTCTTGGGTAGCCACCGCCCATTTCTTCAGCAAATAAGCGTTCAAACATCAATTTGAGGGTCAATTCTGCCCCCCAACCAAATCCTTTGGCATAAGGGATAGACAAGGCGTTACCACCATTGATTTGAGAATAAAGGTAAGCGTCAGTTGGGTCCACTGCTAGACCACAGACAACACCAGGGAAGCTGTTTAAAGCAAGCATAGCTCCTACACCCGTACCACAGCCGGTAACAACAAAGTCGACTGCTTTTGTATTTAAAAGGATGGCAGCCATTAAGCCGTTTTGTACGTATGTTAATGGATTTTCACCTTCTTCTCCACGCATACCATAGTTAAATAATTGGTAGCCTTTTTTATCTGTTGCTTCTTTCAGACTATCGTAAATAATGTGATTCTTGCTAGCTTGACTATTTTCATTGATTAATGCGATTTTCATAAGATCTTCTTTCTATTTTTACTCAGGTTGTTTTCCGATGTAGGCTAAGATACCGCCATCTACATATAGGATGTGGCCATTGACAAAATTGCTGGCATCACTAGCGAGAAAGACTGCAGGGCCCATCAAATCTTCAGGATTTCCCCAACGTGCAGCAGGTGTTTTTGCAATGATGAACTGGTCAAATGGGTGGCGAGAACCATCTTCTTGCAACTCACGAAGAGGTGCTGTTTGAGGAGTGGCAATATAACCCGGTCCGATTCCGTTACATTGGATATTGGCTCCACCGTATTCAGACGCAATGTTGCGGGTCAACATTTTCAAGCCTCCTTTAGCGGCAGCATAAGCGCTAACTGTTTCACGTCCCAGTTCGCTCATCATCGAACAAATATTGATAATCTTTCCATGCCCTTTCTTCATCATAGAAGGAATAACAGCCTTTGAAACGATAAATGGTGCGTTTAAGTCAATATCGATGACCTTACGGAAATCAGCGGCGCTCATTTCACACATTGGAACTCGGCGGATAATACCAGCGTTATTAACGAGGATGTCAATGACACCAACCTCTTGTTCGATTTGCTTGACCATGGCTTGGATACCGTCCTCGTCTGTCACGTCACAGACGTATCCATGGGCTTTGATGCCAACTTCACGATAAGCTTCAATCCCTTTATTGACCAGGTCTTGATTAATATCGTTAAAGACAATAGTAGCGCCGGCTTCAGCGTAGGATTTGGCAATAGCAAATCCAATTCCATAAGAAGCGCCGGTGATGAGAGCAATTTTTCCTTTTAAAGAAAACTGCTCAATTGAGAATGATGTATTTGTCATTTGATACTTCCTTTCAAATTTGTTAAGACTTCTCTATAACCAAATTATATTCTAGTAAACCGGTTTTGTCAATAATTAAATATTTTTATTTCCAAAAATCTTTGTTTCCCTAAAAAAACGGAAGATTTTGAAATTCCTGTCTATTATAATGGTTAAATAAACAATGAAAGCGCTAATATTTTTTAAAAAAACTATTGACAAGATAAAAATAAAGGGTTACAATGGAAAATGTAAAGTAAACCGGTAAACTCAAACAAGAAAGGAGAAAAGATGAAAATTGTACTTGTAGGGCATGGACATTTTGCCACAGGGATTTATAGTTCTTTACAATTGATTGCAGGCAATCAAGAAAATGTGGAGGCGATTGACTTTGTGGAAGGAATGTCAGCAGATGAACTCAAGCAAAAAATCTTACTTGCAATTTCAAATGAAGAAGAAGTTTTAATTCTAAGTGATCTCTTGGGAGGATCGCCATTCAAGGTTTCTTCTACTATAATGGGAGAAAATCCAGCCAAAACAATGAATGTTCTCTCGGGTTTGAACTTAGCCATGTTAATGGAAGCAGTCTTTGCTAGAATGGCTCATAGCTTTGATGAGGTTGTTAATAAATCAGTAGCGGCGGCCCAGGGCGGAGTCGTAAATGGTAAAGAATTGTTTTCAACGGATGCAGAGGTAGAGGAAGAAGATTTCGAATCGGGTATTTAAAGGGTAAAAGAATGATAAAAAAGGTTACGATTGAAGAAATAAAATCGCCTGAGCGCTTCTTAGAAGTACCACTTCTGACGAAAGAAGAAGTCGGCCAGGCAATTGATAAGGTTATTCGGCAGTTAGAACTCAACCTTGACTATTTCAAGGAAGATTTCCCGACGCCAGCTACCTTTAATAATGTCTATCCAATCATGGATAACACGGAATGGACCAATGGTTTCTGGACAGGAGAACTGTGGTTGGCTTATGAATACAGTCAACAGGATGCATTTAAAAACATCGCTCATAAAAATGTTCTTTCTTTCCTGAATCGTATCAATAAGAGAGTAGAATTGGACCACCATGATCTCGGTTTCTTATACACACCATCTTGTATGGCTGAATATAAGATAAATGGAAATGGAGAGGCTAGAGAAGCGGCCTTGAAAGCTGCAGATAAGTTGATTGAACGCTATCAAGAAAAAGGTGGCTTTATTCAAGCTTGGGGAGACTTGGGCAAGAAAGAGCATTACCGTTTGATTATCGACTGCTTGCTCAACATTCAACTATTGTTCTTTGCCTATCAAGAAACAGGCGATCAAAAATACTACGATATTGCAGAAAGCCATTTCTATGCTTCAGCTAATAATGTAATTCGTGATGACGCTTCGTCCTTCCACACCTTCTATTTTGATCCTGAGACAGGTCAACCCCTTAAAGGTGTAACGAGACAAGGGTATAGTGATGATTCATGCTGGGCACGTGGTCAATCATGGGGAGTCTATGGTATTCCTTTGACTTATCGTCACCTGAAAGACGAGTCCTGCTTTGACTTGTTTAAGGGTGTAACCAATTATTTCTTGAATCGTCTGCCCAAAGATCATGTTTCCTATTGGGATTTGATTTTTAATGATGGTAGTGATCAATCACGAGATTCTTCAGCAACAGCTATCGCCGTCTGTGGGATTCATGAAATGCTAAAACATCTCCCAGAGGTGGATGCTGACAAAGATATTTATAAACATGCTATGCATGCCATGCTTCGTTCCTTGATCGAACATTATGCAAATGATCAATTTACCCCTGGTGGGACAAGTCTCCTCCACGGTGTGTACTCATGGCATTCAGGTAAAGGGGTGGATGAAGGCAATATCTGGGGTGACTACTATTACCTAGAAGCCCTTATCCGTTTCTACAAAGACTGGAACCTATATTGGTAGGAGGAGAAATATGACAACGCCAAATATTATTATGACCCGTATCGATGAACGGTTGATTCACGGGCAAGGACAACTTTGGGTAAAATACTTAGGTTGTAATACGGTCATTGTTGCCAATGACGAAGTGAGCACGGACAAGATGCAACAAACTCTGATGAAAACAGTTGTGCCAGACTCAGTTGCTATGCGTTTCTTCCCTTTGCAAAAGGTGATTGATATCATTCACAAGGCTAATCCTGCGCAAACAATTTTTATCGTTGTAAAGGATGTGAAGGACGCTTTAACCTTGGTAGAAGGTGGTGTCCCTATCAAAGAAATCAATATCGGGAACATTCACAATGCCCCTGGTAAAGAGCAAGTGACACGCTCTATCTTCCTAGGTGAAGAGGACAAGGTAGCTCTTAAGGAATTGAGTCAAACGCATCAAGTAACATTTAATACGAAAACAACTCCAACAGGAAATGATGGAGCTGTTGAAGTCAATATTCTGGACTATATTTAAAAGAGGAGATCGTTATGTCGATTAATGTATTTCAAGCGATTTTAATTGGATTATGGACAGCTTTCTGTTTTAGTGGAATGCTGTTGGGAATTTACACCAATAGATGTATTGTTCTGTCATTTGGTGTCGGAATTATTCTAGGTGATTTGCCTACTGCTCTTGCAATGGGAGCTATTGGTGAATTGGCTTATATGGGATTCGGTGTTGGTGCTGGAGGTACTGTTCCACCAAACCCAATCGGACCTGGTATCTTTGGTACCTTGATGGCTATCACTAGTGCTGGTAAAGTCAGTCCAGAAGCGGCTCTTGCCCTCTCTACTCCGATTGCTGTGGCGATTCAATTCTTACAAACTTTCGCTTACACTGTACGTGCTGGAGCACCTGAAACGGCGATGAAGCACTTGAAAAACCATAATTTGAAGAAATTCAAGTTCACTCTAAATGCAACAATTTGGTTGTTTGCCTTTATTGGATTTACCTTGGGTTGCTTGGGTGCCCTTTCAATGGATACCTTGTTGAAACTCGTAGACTACATTCCACCGGTATTGCTTACAGGTTTGACAGTTGCTGGTAAAATGCTCCCAGCTATCGGTTTTGCGATGATCTTGTCAGTGATGGCTAAGAAAGAGTTGATTCCGTTTGTCTTGTTGGGATATGTTTGTGCAGCTTATCTAAACATCCCAACAATTGGTATTGCAATTGTAGGTACTATCTTTGCTTTGATTGAATTTTATAACAAGCCAAAAACAGCGGATCATGTGGTAGAGGAGGAAGCACACGATGACTGGATCTAACAAATTAACAAAACGTGATTATCTTAAAACGTCTTTGCGGGCATTCTTTTTACAAAATGGATTTAACTATAGTAACTATCAAGGGCTGGGATATGCCAATGTAATGTATCCTGCTTTGAAAAAACACTATGGAGAGGATCAGGAAGGTTTCTACCAAGCCTTGGAAGAAAACTGTGAATTCTATAATACCAACCCACACTTCCTACCTTTTATTACCAGCTTACACCTTGTAATGTTGGAAAATGGCCGACCAGCAAAAGAAACACGTAGCATCAAGATGGCCTTGATGGGACCATTGGCAGGTATTGGGGATTCTCTTTCTCAATTCTGTTTAGCTCCATTGTTCTCAACCATCGCAGCTTCGTTTGCTCAAGAAGGCTTGGTTGTCGGTCCAATCTTGTTCTTCCTTGCGATGAATACGATTTTGACAGCGATTAAATTGTCAACTGGTCTGTATGGATACAAACTAGGAACAACTGTGATTGATAAACTAAGCGAACAGATGGCAACGATTTCTCGTATTGCCAATATTATCGGTGTAACCGTAATTGCTGGTTTGGCAGCGACATCTGTTAAGATTATGGTGCCAATCACCTTTGCTGCAGGGGAAGTTAAAGCAGACGCTAAACAAAGTATCGTAAGTATTCAGGGAATGCTTGATAAGGTTGCTCCAGCTCTTCTACCAGCCCTATTTACACTTTTAGTTTACTACTTGATCAAAGAAAAGAAATGGACAACATATAAACTCGTTATTTTAACAGTTATCATCGGAATTATCGGAAGCTGGCTTAAGATTCTAGCTTAATGGATACGACATTGTTTTATGGAATAGTGATTGTCTTGGCAGTGAGCCCCCTTTTACTGTCAAGCTTTCATTCTATTCGTCAGCAAAAGTTGCTTCGTAAACAGATGGAGCAACGACAAGAATATTTAGCTTCTTTAACATCTGGTGATGAAGTGTTGTTATTGTCTGGAATTCATGGAAAAATCATTTCTATCAAAGATGACTTGATCTCTTTGCAGATTGCAAAAGATGTGGTCATCTATGTAGAAAAGGAAAGTGTAATGGGAAAGACAAAAGAACTGCTTTTTAAGTAGTTCTTTTTCTGGTAATAGATAATGAAAGAAGAAAGAAGACAATTTTTTGAAAGAGTCGATGGGGACCAATGTCGTGACTATATCTTATCCCACTGTTCAAAAGACTATGAGAAAGTCAAGCGTTCTCTTGAGAGCTTGATGGACAATCGTTTTATGTTTGATAGTCCTTGGGATATGGAACCTTGTTCAAAAATTCATCAAATCCAGCCGATGGTATGGGATCAAGTATTTGAAGATGATCCAGAATGGGCTTATATGCTCAATCGACAAGAATATCTCTTGCAGTTTGTGATAGGGTATCTGGTAGAAGGAGATAAGGGCTATATTCAAAAGTGCAAGTTCTTTCTATTTGATTGGATTGAGCAGGTGAGAGAGTTTTCTCCTCAATCTTTGATGACTAGAACCTTGGATACGGGTATTCGTTCCTTTACTTGGTTGAAACTACTCTTGCTCTTCTTGAAATTTGACTTGCTAGAAGAGGAAGAACTAGAGAAAATTTTGGTCAGTCTAGAAAAGCAGATTGACTTTATGAGAAGCCACTATCGTGTCAAGTACACTCTTAGTAACTGGGGAATCTTACAAACAATTCCGATGCTTGCTATCTATCATTTCTTTTCAGATAAGATGGACCTAGAAGAAGCTTACCATTTTGCTTCAGAGGAGTTGAAACAGCAAATTGAGACGCAGATTTTAGAGGATGGGAGCCAGTTTGAACAGTCGATTCTCTATCATGTAGAGGTTTATAAAGCCTTGCTGGATTTGTGTCTCTTGCTTCCAGACTTGCAAGATAGCTTTCAAGAGTTGCTGGAAAAGATGGCGACCTATATTCAAATGATGACAGGATTAGATGGACGGACCTTAGCTTTTGGTGATAGTGATTCTACAGAAACGGCAGAGATTTTGAGCCTGTCTGCTGTGGTTTTGAACAAGGAAGATCTTCTTAACGGTCTGGATGTTAAAGTCGATTTGGTTAGTCTCTTGTTTCTGGGGCGAGAAAAGGTCAAGCGACTGCAGGAATTTGAAAAGAGAGCTTGGCAGCCTAAGTTCAGGATCTTTGAAGACTCTGGGCATGTCTGCCTTAAGGATGAACATCGCTATCTATTTTTCAAAAACGGTCCGCTGGGAAGTGCCCATAGCCATAGTGACGAGAATAGTTTTTGCTTACAGTATCAAGGCCAACCGATTTTCATAGATGCTGGGCGTTATTCTTATCGGGAGATAGATGAACGTTATCTCTTAAAGAGTGCTTGGAGTCATTCGACCTGTATGGTAGATGGGAAAGCTCCAGAAAGGATCACGGGATCCTGGGAATATGAATACTATCCTCACTCCCTGTTTTGTCACCACAAAGAAAGAGAGGGAGTGCATTATATTGAGGGGGCTTATTTGTCAGTAGATCCTGATTTGCCTTATCTTTACAGGAGAAAAATCCTCATGTTGGCAGAGGATGTCTGGCTCTTGGTAGATGATATCAGGTGTCAAGGTCAGCATGAGGCGTTGACCCAGTTTATTCTTGACAAGGATGTGACCTATCAAGATGGGAAAATCAATCAGTTGAGACTATGGAGTGAAGTTGATTTTGATTTAGAAGCTACCATTATTTCTCCTAAATACAATGAGCTTGAAAAAAGTAGCAAACTCACCAAGCGCCAATCCTTTGAGAATCAGATGCTGGATTATACAATCATTGCGCATGAGAGTTTTAAAATCATCCGCCATTCTGTCTACCAAACAGATGGTCGTGAAGTAGAAAGGGCTCTGGCTTTTGAAGTGAAAAATGACGAAACAGACAAGCTGATTCTGTTGTTAAGCGAGGATATTTGTGTAGGTGAAAAATTGTGCCTCGTTGACGGAACAAAAATGCGTGGGAAATGTCTAGTATATGATAAAATAAATGAGAGAATGATTCGCTTGCAGTGCTAGAAATAGGCATTTTGAATGGTGAATATGTTATAATAAGTATTAGTAGGAGGTGTTTTAGATTGGAGAAGAAACTGACCATAAAAGACATTGCAGAAATGGCTCAGACCTCGAAAACAACCGTGTCATTTTACCTAAACGGGAAATATGAAAAAATGTCCCGAGAGACACGTGAAAAGATTGAAAAAGTTATTCATGAAACAAATTATAAACCGAGCATTGTTGCGCGTAGTTTAAACTCCAAACGAACAAAATTAATTGGTGTTTTGATCGGTGATATTACCAACAGTTTCTCAAACCAAATTGTTAAGGGAATTGAGGATATCGCCAGCCAGAATGGCTACCAGGTAATGATAGGAAATAGTAATTACAGCCAAGAGAGTGAGGACCGGTATATTGAAAGCATGCTTCTCTTGGGAGTAGACGGCTTTATTATTCAGCCGACCTCTAATTTCCGAAAATATTCTCGTATCATCGATGAGAAAAAGAAGAAAATGGTCTTTTTTGATAGTCAGCTCTATGAACACCGGACTAGCTGGGTCAAAACCAATAACTATGATGCCGTTTATGACATGACCCAGTCCTGTATCGAAAAAGGTTATGAGCATTTTCTCTTGATTACAGCGGATACGAGTCGCTTGAGTACTCGGATTGAGCGGGCAAGTGGTTTTGTGGATGCTTTAACAGATGCTAATATGCGCCACGCCAGTCTAACCATTGAAGATAAGCATACGAATTTGGAACAAATTAAGGAATTTTTACAAAAAGAAATCAATCCCGATGAAAAAACTCTGGTATTTGTCCCTAACTGTTGGGCCCTTCCTCTAGTCTTTACCGTTATCAAAGAGTTGAATTATAACTTGCCACAAGTTGGGTTGATTGGTTTTGACAATACGGAGTGGACTTGCTTTTCTTCTCCAAGTGTTTCGACGCTGGTTCAGCCCGCCTTTGAAGAAGGACAACAGGCTACAAAGATTTTGATTGACCAGATTGAAGGCCGCAATCAAGAAGAAAGGCAACAAGTCTTGGATTGTAGTGTGAGTTGGAAAGAGTCGACTTTCTAAGATGAAAGGGAAATAACTTGCAACCTCTGTTAAGAAATAAAAGAATCCCATCTAGCATGCGCTGGATGGGATTGTTTGCCTATAAAATGAGAAATTAGCGAATCTTGCTCTATTTTTTAACGTGTTCCGATAAAAAGGCATAGGTCATGGTTCCAAAGATGGCACCAATTCCCAAACCTAAGATTAGTAAAGGGAGCATTTTATCGAACTGGGAGAGATTGTCCCAAAAGGTATCGAGGGGAAGATGCTGAACAAAGAGTTTATGAAAGATTAGTAAGAGGAAGAGACCAAGCTGAATGCTGAGGAATACACCCCAACTACGAACTTTGATTTGACTTTTGCTGTAGCTTTTGTGATGGATTTCGGACGGGTCATCCTTGTCTAAATGTAAGTTGCGAACTGCTAGTCTCGCCCTAGATGCGAGGACGAAGATAAGTCCAAAATAGAGGTAAGGCATGGCATCTCGAACCAACTCTATGAAGCGTCCAAATAGGAGATAGAATAAGAAGAGTAGGAGGGAGGAGTAAATGATTTGGATCAAGGAACGGGCGCAAGCCCTGTAGATTATCTCTTGGCGGCATTCATCAAAAGGCCCTTGTATGTGAAAGAATAGTTTGAGTAAGCGAGTGGTGAGATCTTCTTTTTTCATGGGAGTAATCTCCTAAACTAACTGTTTTTGATCTACTTCTTTTACTACTTGATAAAAGTTATAGAAGTAGGCCAAACTTGAAATGATGGTTACGACTAGGAATATTGGAAATTTCCATTGGACAGGGTTGGTTAGAAGCTGTGGAAAGGATATGAGGATAAAACAGAGAGATGCGTTTAGAAGACGTATTTTTTTTGATTGGATTTTCTGGAATCTCTGTCCCTTGTTCAATACAGGAAGGAATAAAAGAAAGATAATCAAGAAAGGATGCTCAATATGTCCAGAAAGTAGGAAAAAGGTAACAAAGATACTGATAAAAACATGACTGATCAGTAGTCTAGCTAGTGATTTCATAAGGCACCTCCTAGTCGTCTTCTTGGTCTTTCTTGGCCTTTTGAATGCGAAGAGAGACGATAATTTACATCATCAGTCCAAAAAAGAACGCTCCCAGTATAGTTTTTAAAATATGTTTTGAATTCAGAAGAGAACTGATGAAATTTGGATTTTCACTGGTTAGGGTATCGATGAGTGGCATTATAAAAAATATCGCTATGCCGTAAATCAGACCGGCTTTTAGACCCGGAAAATGTAGCTGTTTACTTTCTTTTTGACTCAGCATTTCGGGATCAATAGCTGTGATGCCCGTTTTCTTGGTTTGAGAGACCACATAGAGGGCAGCTACCATCGAAATGCCAAACACCACGAGAGGATAACCGATAGCGACAATTTGCGGGTATTTATAAGCAAGAACGAGCGGGATAAGATTGCCAAATGTCATGAGATAAAAGAGGACAATAAAGACCTGATTCCCGATACGATCGGCCTCGCGCCGTTTGTGTTCGTCAAGGGGACCAGAAATACCGTATATGCGTTTGATGAGTTTTTCAGTGAGAGTTTCTTTTTTCATTTGTTTGCTCCTTTTTTAAAAATCGTCTTCCCAAAAGAGGCTATTGAGGTCAGTTTGGAGGCTGCGGGCGAGGTTGAGACAGAGTTCTAGGGTTGGATTGTACTTGTCATTTTCAATCATGTTGATGGTCTGTCTCGAGACACCGATATCTTTGGCGAGCTCGAGCTGAGAAATGCCCAGTTCCTTGCGGAATTCTTTAACACGATTCATAGGGTCTCCTTTCTGATGTGTCGCATATATTTGACTACATTATATTATTTTGAGGATGAAATGTCAAGTATATATGACATGTTTTTAAGAATTTTTTTCGAAGAAACTTAGCCTTGTCTGACAAGTGCAAGCTGGTCAGATTTGTGGTAAAATAGATAGGATATGACAAAAGAATTTCATCATGTAACGGTCTTGCTTCATGAAACGATTGATATGCTTGACGTAAAACCTGACGGTATCTACGTTGATGCGACTTTGGGCGGAGCAGGCCATAGCGAATATTTATTAAGTAAATTGAGCGAAAAAGGGCATCTCTATGCCTTTGACCAGGACCAGAATGCCATTGACAATGCGCAAAAACGGTTGGCACCCTATATCGAAAAGGGAATGGTAACCTTTATCAAGGACAACTTCCGTCATTTGCAGGCACGTTTACAAGAGGCTGGTGTCCAGGAAATTGATGGAATTTGTTATGACTTGGGAGTGTCCAGTCCTCAGCTAGATCAACGTGAGCGTGGCTTTTCTTATAAAAAGGATGCGCCACTGGATATGCGGATGAATCAGGAAGCTCGTCTGACGGCCTATGAAGTGGTCAATCATTATGACTATCATGACTTGGTCCGGATCTTTTTCAAGTATGGTGAGGATAAGTTTTCTAAACAGATTGCTCGTAAGATTGAGCAAGCGCGTGAGGTGAAACCCATTGAGACGACGACGGAGTTGGCAGAGATTATCAAGTCAGCAAAGCCCGCCAAGGAGCTCAAGAAAAAGGGGCACCCTGCCAAGCAGATTTTCCAGGCTATCCGAATCGAAGTCAATGATGAGCTGGGTGCGGCAGATGAATCCATCCAGCAGGCCATGGACATGCTGGCTTTGGATGGTAGAATCTCGGTCATTACCTTCCATTCGCTGGAAGACCGCTTGACCAAGCAATTGTTTAAGGAGGCTTCTACAGTGGAAGTTCCAAAAGGCTTGCCCTTCATTCCAGATGATCTTAAGCCTAAGATGGAATTGGTATCCCGTAAGCCAATCTTGCCAAGTGCCGAAGAGCTAGCAGCCAACAATCGTTCGCATTCAGCCAAGTTGCGCGTGGCCAGAAAAATTCACAAGTAAGAGGAAAAACATGGCAGAAAGAATCGAAAAAACAAGCCAGTTATTGCAAACGAAGTTTAAAGGTTTTTCACGTGTGGAAAAGGCCTTCTATGTTTCGATTGCTGCAACAATGATTATCCTGGCAGTTAGCGTTGTGTTTATGCAGACCAAGCTATTACAAGTTCAGAATGAATTGACCAAGGTCAATGCTCAAATCGAAGAAAAGAAAACCGAGCTAGACGATGCCAAGCAAGAGGTCAATGAATTGATTCGTTCAGAACGTTTGAAAGAAATTGCAAACTCCAAGGATTTGCAGCTGAATAACGAAAATATCCGAGCAACGGAGTAAGAAATGAAACAGTGGAAAGAAAAAATCATCCGTTATGCCGTTCGTAATCGTAAATCTCCAGAAGAAAACCGCAGAAAAGTAGGGAAAATCCTGAGTTTATTGGCTGTCATACTCTTCGCTGTCTTTTTGGTCAACTTTGCGGTCATTATCGGAACGGGTAAAAAATTTGGTAAGGACTTGGTTCAAGAAGCCAAAAAGGTTCACCAAACAACCAAGACGATTCCAGCCAAGCGGGGGACCATCTACGATCGTAATGGTACGCCTATTGCAGAAGATGCGACATCTTATAATATCTATGCTATTATTGACAAGACCTACAAGTCAGCAACAGGCAAAATTCTCTATGTAGAGGATTCTCAATTTAATAAGGTAGCTGAAATTTTCCATAAATACCTCGATATGGAGGAGTCTTATGTCAAAGAACAGCTTTCTCAACCAGATCTAAAACAGGTATCCTTTGGTACCAAGGGAAATGGGATCACCTATGCCAATATGATGGCCATTAAAAACGACCTCAAAACTGCTGGTGTCGAGGGAGTTGACTTTACAACCAGCCCTAATCGTAGTTACCCCAATGGTCAGTTTGCTTCTTCCTTTATCGGTTTAGCACAACTCCATGAAAATGAGGATGGCACCAAGAGCTTGATTGGGACATCTGGATTGGAGAGTTCTTTAAATAGCATTCTGGCAGGTACAGATGGGATCATCACTTATGAGAAGGATCGTCTGGGAAACATCGTTCCGGGTACAGATCAAGCTTCCCAACAAACGGTAGATGGAAAGGATGTGTACACAACCCTTTCTAGTCCCTTGCAATCCTTTATGGAAACCCAGATGGATGCCTTTCAGGAAAAGGTAAAAGGCAAGTATATGACGGCTACCTTGGTCAGCGCTAAGACAGGGGAAATCCTGGCTACAACCCAACGGCCGACCTTCAATGCCGATACCAAGGATGGCATCACGAAAGACTTTGTCTGGCGAGACATTCTTTATCAAAGTAACTACGAGCCAGGATCCACTATGAAGGTGATGGTGTTGGCCTCAGCTATTGATAACAACACCTTCCCCGGTGGCGAATACTTTAACAGTAGTGAATTGAAAATAGCTGATGCGACCATTCGTGACTGGGACGTCAATGCGGGGTTGACTAGTGGTGGCACCATGACCTTCTCTCAAGGTTTTGCCCACTCAAGTAATATCGGGATGACTTTGCTTGAGCAAAAGATGGGAGATGCAACCTGGCTGGACTATCTCAATCGCTTTAAATTTGGGGTACCGACCCGTTTTGGTCTGACAGATGAGTACACAGGTCAATTACCTGCTGATAACATTGTCAATATTGCCATGAGTGCATTTGGACAAGGGATCTCTGTCACCCAGACCCAGATGCTTCGTGCCTTTACAGCCATTGCCAATGATGGGGTTATGTTGGAGCCGAAATTTATCAGTGCCCTCTATGATCCAAATGACCAGTCTGTTCGTAAGTCTCAAAAGGAAATCGTCGGAAATCCTGTGTCAAAAGCAGCAGCGTCCTCTACTCGGGAGCACATGGTCATGGTCGGAACAGATCCTGTCTACGGTACCATGTACAACCACAGCATAGGAAAGCCGAATGTCAATGTTCCAGGTCAGAATGTCGCCCTGAAATCAGGGACTGCTCAGATTGCCGATGAGAAGAATGGGGGTTACCTTACAGGTGAAACCAACTATATCTTCTCTGTTGTGTCGATGCATCCTGCAGAAAACCCTGACTTTATCCTCTATGTGACGGTGCAACAGCCAGAGCATTATTCAGGTGTTCAGCTTGGAGAGTTTGCCAACCCGATCCTTGAGCGAGCTTCTGCCATGAAAGAATCCCTCAATCTTCAGTCAACTGCCAAGAGCTTGGATCAGGTCAGCAAGAAGACAAGCTATGCGATGCCAGCTACCAAGGACTTTACTCCGGGTGACCTAGCAGAGGAATTGCGTCGTAACCTTGTCCAACCAATCGTTATCGGAACAGGAACCAAGATCAAGGAACTCTCGGTTTCTGAAGGAGATAATTTGGAAGCTAATCAGCAGATCTTGATCCTATCTGATAAGGTCGAAGAAATGCCTGATATGTATGGCTGGACAGATGAAAATGTGCAAACATTTGCTAAATGGCTAAATATAGAAGTCGAGTGGGAAGGTAGTGGCAAAACGGTCAAGAAACAAAGTGTCCGTGCCAATACAGCCCTCAAAGACATTAAAAACATGAAAATAACTTTAGGAGATTAAGATGATTAGTTCCATTAGTGCTGGAGTTCTAGCCTTTCTATTGACCTTGATAGGTATTCCAGCCTTTATCCGATTTTATCGAAAAGCACAGATTACAGGACAGCAGATGCACGAGGATGTCAAGCAACACCAAGCTAAAGCTGGGACTCCAACCATGGGAGGTCTTGTCTTCCTAATCGTTGCAGTAGTAGTGAGCTTCCTTGCCGCTCTCTTTACCCAACAATTGACTAACAATGTAGGCATGATTTTGTTTATCTTGGTTTTGTATGGTTTGGTAGGTTTTTTGGATGATTTCCTCAAAATTTTCCGTAAGATCAACGAAGGATTGAATCCTAAGCAAAAGCTTGCTCTCCAGTTGCTTGGAGGAGTGATTTTCTACCTCTTTTATGAGCGTGGTGGCGACATGCTTTCAGTTTTTGGCTACCAAGTTCATCTGGGTATTTTCTATATCTTCTTTGCCCTTTTCTGGCTAGTTGGCTTTTCAAATGCGGTGAATCTGACTGACGGGATCGACGGCTTAGCAAGTATTTCCGTAGTGATTAGCCTGTCTGCCTATGGTGTGATTGCTTATATGCAAAATCAACTAGATATTCTTCTTGTGATTCTTGCCATGATTGGTGGTTTGCTAGGTTTCTTCGTCTTTAACCACAAACCTGCCAAGGTCTTTATGGGAGATGTGGGAAGTTTGGCTCTTGGTGGGATGCTGGCAGCAATCTCTATGGCGCTCCACCAAGAATGGACCCTTTTGTTGATTGGAATTATCTATGTCTTTGAGACAAGCTCTGTTATGATGCAGGTTACCTACTTCAAATTTAGTGGTGGAAAGCGTATTTTCCGTATGACACCTGTGCATCATCATTTTGAGCTTGGAGGATTCTCAGGCAAGGGCAATCCTTGGAGCGAGTGGAAGGTTGACTTCTTCTTTTGGGGAGTTGGGCTTCTAGCAAGTCTCTTGACCTTAGCCTTTTTATACCTACTGTAAAACTAACTTTTGATTACAAAATAAAACAGGATGAAGGTGATCTTCATCCTGTTTTTGTGTGCTTAAAGGTTAGTTGGAGTCATCCTTTCTCCCTTTTAACATAAAAGTGGCTGTAAGGGCTAGGCTGAGGCCTGCTAAGAAGAGGAGTGGGTTGGACGTTTCTCCTGTTGCTGGAAGTTGTTCTTTAGGAGAATGATTTCCAGCTTTAGCAAGGCTAGGACTAGCTGAAAGTTGTTCAGTCTCGTGTGCTAAGGTTTCTGTATCTGAAGTACTTGGTTTTTCCTCTGTACTAGGGGTTGTTCCAGCAGCTTGATAGACGACAGCATAGGTACTGAAATGACTAGTAGTGAATTCTACCTTTCCTTCTCGAACGTCGAAATCAAGGGCTTGCAACTCCTTGGCCGGAGTGATATAGTAGACCTTTTCTACGCTAGATGAGATAGGCAATCGAACCAAGACAGAGCCTTTTGGCTGCAAGCTATGATCTGTTGGATTTTTAAGTTGTAGGTCGTAAGCATCATAGGTCTTGCCAAAGAGTTCTTGAGCTAAGACACGTCGGCTGGAAACGTGAGAAATTCCTTCTAAGTCACTGACTCCCCCAATAATTTCCACTCCAGTTTCCTTATCTTTTAAGACTCGAACTGGATAGTCAGGAAGGGTAAGGTTTGGAGCAGCCTGATCCCCACTAGTTCCGATAGGGTCAGTGTACTCAGGTTTTTCAAGAGTAGGGGCTTCCTCTTGCCCTGCGGTTCCGATAGGCTCAGTGTATTCCGGAATTGTCACTGTAGGCGGTTCCTCTTGCCCTGCCGTTCCGATAGGATCAGTATATTCCGGAATTTCAACAGTTGGAGCTGGTTCGTCCCCCTTGCTTGTAGTTGGCTGACTCTCGTCAACCTTTTTCTCTTCCTTTTTAGTAAAGACGGATACAATAGGACTACTTGTGGTAGTTCCTTGAATGGTATAAGCTTCAATGGAACTTCCAGCTTGTCGATCTGTACCCTCAGGGATTGGGATTTGAACCTTGTTGTCTTGGACTGATAGCACGGTCTGATCTCCGCTTGTAACCAAGTGCGTTTCGTCCACTTTGCGCAATACCAGAGGATCTTTGACACCTGGGAAGGTCACAGCGATGGCTTCCCAATCTCCGGATGGTAGGGTTAAGGAAACTTCTTTGTCATTTTCCTTAAGAGGAGCGATACTTGGACTATCTATCCCAACAGCAGGGGCTTTGATGATATCAAAGGAGTCTAGAGAAATTTTCTTGCGACCTTCTGGTGAATCTGGGTCAACACGTAATGTCAGGGTGTGCGGACCGTCGGTTAGATTTGTAAATTCGCCGATAAAGGCTCTCTTTTCAGTTGCACCTGAAGTGTAGAAGTCTAGACTTGGCATTTCTTTGCCATCTAGTGTAACACGTGCTCGTCCAAGGGCAAGGCTCTTCAAACCATAGATACGAATGCCCGTTCCAGTAAAGGAGATAGATGCCTGAGCTTCTGAAACTGCACTAGAGTCACTGTTGTTGATGTCAGCGTATTTTTCAGTACCTCCGTAGAGTTCAGGGTCAGACCAGTCCTTAAACTGGGAACCATACTGGATGCGTGAATCACGGTCATCCATTTTTTCAATCGTATTGCCTGCTCCTGCTAGGACCTTGAAGTAGTCTAATGAAATTTTCGAGCGTTCACTTCCACGTCCTTTATGCTCACGTTTAACACTAAGAGTCAATGTATGAGGTCCGTCTGATAATCCTGTGAAGCGACCGATGAGGCTACCTTTTTCAGTTGCCCCAGCAGTGTGGAAATCAAGCTCGCCGATCTCTTTTCCATCAATTTTAGCAGTGGCAAGACCTAGTTCAGATGATTTTAGTCCATAGATTTCGATGCCAACACCAGTGAAAGGAATAGTTGCAGTGATGTCCTCGTCTGTGTAGTCTCCTTTTGAAAGGTCAGCAAATTTCTCTGTTCCTCCAAACAATTCTGAGTCTGCCCAGTTTCCAAAGGCAGCTCCGTACTGGATACGGTTATCTCGGTCGTCCATCAACTCGCTATAGGTTTCGACAGTGGCCTGTTCAGAAACTTGTGTGGCAAGATCGCCTAGCATAGCCTTGACAGTATAGGTGTAGGCATGTTGAGGATCTAGTGATCGGTCGATAAAGTGGGTTTGATTGGTTACAAATTCTCTGGTTGCAGAGGCTTGGCCAGACTCGTCTTTCACTTGTCTTTGGATGACATAGTGGGTAGCGCCTTCTACTTGGTTAAAGATGAGTTCGGCAGTGACTCCATTTTGTCGAACGGCTGTCAGACTGGTTACACGACCAGGGAAGTGTTCAAAGGTAATGACATCACCTTTTTGTGTTGCCAGTTGGATGCGGCCATCTTTTAGGACAGTTGCCTTGACTGCTTTGCCATTGACCTTGATTTGGCTAGCTTCAATATTTGGATAATCTACAACCAGGTCTCCACCGACATTTGAAAGGAAGGACAAGCTTTGCAAGTTCTTATCTTTCCACTTCATGCTGACTTCAAAGTTTCCTCGAGCAACCAAGCCAGAAACCTGACCGTCTTTCCAAGCATCAGGAAGGGCTGGCAATGGTGCAATATAGCCAGTGTGTGATTGAAGGAGCATTTCTGCCATCCCACTGGTTGCTCCGAAGTTGCCATCGATTTGGAAAGGCGCGTGGGTATCCCAAAGGTTTTCTAGGGTTGAGTATTTGAGTTGTTCAGCGAGTAAGCGATGGGCGCGGTTACCGTCCAGCAAACGAGCCCAGAGATTGATTTTATTGGCCTTAGACCAACCTGTACCACCATCTCCACGGTGGTTCAAGGTAGCACGCGCAGCCTCTAGGTATTCAGCTTGGTCCTTGCTAAAGAGCGTACCTGGGAAGAGACCAACTAGATGGGAAACGTGGCGGTGGTGATTTTCAATCCCTTCATTGGTGAATTGGGGACTGTCCTCTTCGTACCATTCCTTGATGCGGCCTTCATTGTTGATGTGAAGGGGTTTTAGTTTGTCAAATTTAGCCTTGACCTCTGTGACTAAGTCTTTGTCGACATTCAGATGGTTAGCAACTTCCATGTAGTCGTGGAATAGTTGCCAGACTAGCGATTGGTCAAAGGTATTTCCGATGGTGATGGTCCCGTGTTCTGGTGAGTAGGATGGAGAAGACACCCAACGGTCACTGGCCTGGTCATAGTGCAAGAAGGAATTCCAGAACTTAGCTGTTTCCTTGAGCATAGGATAAATCTTTTCTTTGAGATAGGTCTCATCCTTGGTGAATTTATAATAGTCATAGACATTCTGCATCATCCAAGCGTTGGCTGCTGGAGACCAACCCCAATAGTAATTCCATCCTGGAGTAGTCCAGCCAAATGGTGTCGCCTGGGTGTGGACCAGCCAACCATTTTCTTGTCCGTCTTTTGATGCGATACCAGCGTATTCTTTAGCAGCGATACGGCCATAATAGCGCATGTCGTCAATGTAATTAATCATTGGCTTGGCTGTTTCAGCTAGATTGCTCATATAGGCAGGCCAGTAGTTCATTTGCAAATTGACATTGAGGTGGTAGTCAGCGTTCCAAGGTGGATTGTCTACAGCGTTCCAGACTCCTTGTAGGTTTGCAGGAAGGGCATCTGTCCGATCACGAGAAGAACTGATGAGTAGATATCGGCCATATTGGAAGAAGAGTTCTTCCAATTTTTGCCCTTTTTCTGGGTTATAGCCTTGAAGGGCCTCTTTTGTCGTTTGAGCAGTCTTGTTTCCGCCTAGGTTCAGTTTAACGCGGTTAAAGAGACTTTGATAGTCCTTGATATGGGCCTTTTTCAGTGTCTCGTAGTCTTTGGCCTTAGCTGCTTCGACAATCCCTTTAACTGTTTTTTCGAGGTCAATGTCTTTTCGATAGTTGGTTTTTGGATTCTGAGCAAAGTTAGTCTTGGCACTGAGATAGAGGGTCGCATAACTTGCGCCTGTAACGGTTAGTGTCTCGTCCTGAACAGTCACCTTTCCGTCCGTTTTAATTCCTAGGTAGGATGCAAATTTGAGGCCGCTATCTTTAACAGTTCCCTTTAGAAGGATTCCATGTTCATCTGTAGTAACATGTCCGTTCTTATAGTTGGAATATTCCCAAGAGTAGTCACCATTAGCAAGCAAGTCCTCTGTCAAGCTGTTCCAAAGGGTAAAGTCAAGTGTCTTGTTTCCTTTTTTGGTCAGGTGGGTCACAGTGACATCATCAGGATAACTGGAGAAGGTTTCGCGTTTAAAGGTCGTCCCATCTTGGGTGTAAGAAGTGGTCGTAGTAGCCTCTGTGATATCCAAACCACGGTGATAATCTGTTACTGTATCCAGACCCTTTTTCTGGTTATTGAAGACCATAAAAATATCACCAAAAGCTAGGTAACGTCCATACTGGGCGTTGTTTGGTCCGACTAGATTTTGTTCAGCCAATTGTTTGGCTTTTTGACGGTCTCCATCTTCGAGAGCCTTACGAATTTCTGCCAAGACCTTGTAGCGATCCTTGTAGTTCCCTCCATTATAGTCGGTGCTATCGGGCTGGGGACCTCCAGACCAGAGGGTCTTTTCGTTATACTGGATTCTTTCTTCACCAATGAGACCAAAGACCTTGGCTCCCATTTCTCCGTTTCCGACAGGAAGGGCTTGTTTTTCCCATCCATCATAGGAGGGAGCTGTTGGCTGATCGTAGTTGAGTTGATAGTTTTCTTGTTTTGTCACAGGCTGATCTGCTTTTTCAGTTTCCTTACTTTCTTTAGCTTCTACAATGGCTTCTTCACTAGCTTGACTATTTGTCTTCTGAGTCTCCTCAGCTGGCTTGCTTTCGGAAACTACTGGACTCTCTGCTAGAGACGGATTTGTAGTTTCAGTAGCTTCAACTGCTTTGGGTTCACTATCTGGCTTAGTGATAGCTTCGACAGAGGTTGGTTCAGTTTGCTTGACCTCCACACTGTCTGCGGATACAGTGTGGTTGACTAGAAAAATAGCCCCCAGCAAAACAGAAGCAGTCCCAACCGTCGGCTTGCGGATGCTATAGCGACAGGATTTCTCCCAAAATCTTTTATCCATAGAAATCTCCTTTAGTATTTGGAATCGTTTACATTTTGTAAAACAAATCCCTATATTTTTGTTTCTATTTACCTCCCATTCTACTGGCCGCTTAGCATTTGTCAATAGCTTTTTAGCAAGAGTCATATTTGCTGCTGTTTTTTCTAAAAAAAGTAGAAACTTAAGGAAGAAGATCCTCTTTTCCAACTATCAACTAGATCGTTTACTACTAAAAAACAGTTGAGAGTATTCCCAACTGTAGGTGTTTATTTCGGATGTCTTTTGGCAAAGTCAACAAAGTGAAATTTTTCTAATTTATGGCGACTTTCGGTGAACTGAAATTGGCGCCCGTCTTGGAGATAGACTTTTGACTTGATTGAAACGACATAAGGGTCTTTGCCAATGTCCATGAGAATCTTGTCTCGGTCACTCGTGTGGTCAATAGTAATTTCTTTCTGAGCATAATCAATATGGAGTTTGAGGTCGTCCTCTATATACGAGTAGATAGACTGCTCAGCGATTTGGCGAGTGAGATTTGGGATCAGTTCCATATCTAGATAGTCCGTATCCAGAACCGATACCAGGTCATCCACTACACGCTGGCGGACCACCTTCCACACCATCCGAAACTCTGGAAAGCCGGTTATTAGTGAGGATTTTTTATCGATAATGATCTTATCCAGACTGACCACATTGGTTTTAGAGCTCAGCCCCAGTTCCTGGACCAGTTCTTGGTAGCTGGTTAGGTTAGAGACAGGAAAATTGACCGTTTCTTCTTTGACGACTTGAGAACCTTGCCCCCTTATCTTTTTGATTAATCCTTCCTCTTGGAGGAGGGACAGAGCTTTTCGGACGGTGTCACGGCTCACCTGATACTGATTCATGAGTTCGTGCTCGCTAGGGAGGAAATCTCCGACAGCGTAAGTCTCGTTTTGAATGGTTTTTTGGATTTGCTTAAATAGTTGTTGGTATTTCTTCATATTGCTTCCTTAAATGGGTTTTTAGTCTAGTTCAATGGATACCTGTATCTATTTTACCATACAAGTTCTAGAAAATATCCCAAAATATCCTCTTTTTATCACAAACAAGTTGCCTACAGGTTTGGTATCGTTTACAATAGTCTTATCAAATAAAACTTGCTTTGACAAGTATAAGGAGAATCAAATGGGAAAATTTGAACAAGAAGCCAAAGATCTGCTTCAAGCGATCGGAGGTAAGGAGAATGTCACTGCCGTAACACACTGTGCGACGCGGATGCGCTTTGTTCTCGGAGACGAAAAGAAGGCCAATGTTAAGGCTATCGAGTCGATTCCAGCCGTCAAAGGGACCTTTACAAATGCAGGTCAATTTCAGGTGATTATTGGGAATGACGTGCCGATTTTTTATAATGATTTTACAGCTGTTTCAGGTATTGAGGGTGTCTCCAAAGAAGCAGCCAAGTCCGCAGCTAAGAGTAATCAAAACCTGGTCCAACGTGTCATGACCACTCTAGCAGAAATCTTTACGCCGATTATTCCAGCCTTGATTGTCGGAGGATTGATCCTCGGTTTCCGCAATGTATTAGAAGGTGTGCATTGGTCGATGTTGGATGGCAAGACTATCACAGAATCCTCTCAGTTTTGGGCAGGAGTCAATCACTTCCTCTGGCTGCCTGGTGAAGCGATCTTCCAGTTCTTGCCAGTAGGGATTACCTGGTCTGTTTCTCGTAAGATGGGAACCAGCCAAATCTTGGGGATTGTTCTCGGGATCTGTTTGGTTTCACCTCAGTTGCTCAATGCCTATGCAGTAGCTTCAACACCTGCATCAGAAATTGCAGCAAACTGGGTTTGGAATTTTGGTTACTTTACGGTTAATCGTATTGGTTACCAAGCTCAAGTTATTCCAGCATTACTAGCAGGTTTGAGCTTGTCTTATCTTGAAATCTTCTGGCGTAAGCATATCCCAGAAGTCATTTCCATGATTTTTGTGCCTTTCTTGTCTTTAATTCCAGCTTTGATTTTGGCTCATACTGTCTTGGGGCCAATCGGTTGGACAATTGGGCAAGGACTTTCAGCAGTTGTCTTGGCAGGTTTGACGGGTCCAGTTAAATGGCTCTTCGGTGCGATTTTTGGTGCCCTCTACGCTCCGTTTGTCATCACCGGTCTTCACCATATGACCAATGCCATCGATACACAATTGATTGCGGATGCGGGCGGAACTGCCCTCTGGCCAATGATTGCTCTTTCTAATATTGCCCAAGGTTCAGCCGTATTTGCCTATTATTTCATGCATCGTCATGATGAGCGTGAGGCTCAGATTTCACTTCCTGCAACCATTTCAGCCTATCTCGGTGTTACAGAACCAGCCCTCTTTGGGGTCAATGTCAAATACATCTATCCATTTGTAGCTGGGATGATTGGTTCTGCCCTTGCAGGGATGTTATCCGTTACTTTCAATGTAACGGCGGCTTCTATTGGTATCGGCGGTTTGCCAGGTATCCTCTCTATTCAACCTCAATACATGCTACCATTTGCAGGAACCATGCTAGTTGCTATTGTTGTACCAATGCTTTTGACTTTCTTCTTCCGCAAAGTTGGTCTCTTTACAAAGACAGAGGATGATACAGCCTTGCAAGCAGAATTCGTTGCCCAAGAAGAGGCAGAATTTGTCAGTCATGAACCAGTAACCCTTGCTCCAGTAGAAATTGTCAGCCCACTTACTGGTCAAGTGAAAGAATTGAGTCAAGCGACGGATCCTGTTTTTGCATCAGGCGTCATGGGACAAGGTCTAGTCATTGAACCAAGCCAAGGTGAGTTGACTTCTCCAGTCAATGGGACAGTGACGGTTCTTTTTCCTACCAAGCATGCCATCGGTATTGTATCTGATGAGGGGGTAGAATTGCTCATCCACATCGGTATGGATACAGTAGGGCTTGATGGCAAAGGTTTTGAAAGTCTTGTAGCCCAAGGAGACCATGTCACAATAGGTCAGAAATTGATTCGTTTTGATATGGATGTCATTAAGGCTGCAGGTCTCGTGACAGAAACTCCAGTTATCATCACTAACCAAGATGCTTATACAGCGACTATCACTGGAACTTATCCGACAACGATCCAAGCTGGGGAAGCTCTCATGGTCGCTACACGAATCTAATCGAAATAGTACAAACAGGGAAGGAACATCAGTTCCTCCCTTTTATCAGAAAAGGAGAAACAGATGGCACTTGATAAAGGAAAAGTAGTCTATCAAATCTATCCAAAATCATACAAAGACACCACTGGAAATGGTATTGGGGATTTCCGTGGAATTATCGAAAAAATCCCCTATCTAGCTAAACTGGGTGTAGATATGGTCTGGCTCAATCCATTTTATCCAAGCCCCCAACGGGATAATGGTTACGATATTTCAGATTATATGGCAGTGGATCCTCTTTTTGGTGATATGGCTGATTTTGAGGAGATGGTGCGTGTCGGTAAGGAGCACAAGATTGACTTTATGCTGGATATGGTGCTCAATCATTGTTCGACAGAGCATGAATGGTTTCAGAAAGCCTTATCTGGCGACCAGTACTACCAAGACTTTTTCTTCATCCAAGATCAACCGACCGACTGGCTGTCTAAGTTTGGTGGTTCTGCCTGGGCGCCTTTCGGGGATACGGGGAAATACTATCTCCACCTTTTTGATGAAACCCAGACTGACCTTAATTGGCGCAATCCCAATGTCCGCAAAGAGCTTTTCAAGGTCGTTAATTTCTGGCGTGACAAGGGGGTCAAAGGTTTCCGATTTGATGTGATTAATTTGATTGGTAAGGATGAGGTCTTAGTGGATTGTCCAGAAAATGAAGGAAAGCCAGCTTACACGGATAAACCAATTGTCCATGACTATCTTCGCATGATGAATGAAGCGACCTTTGGTTCTGACGACGGTTTTATGACAGTTGGGGAAATGTCCTCGACCACCATGGAAAACTGTGTCCTCTATTCGTCACCTGAACGTCAGGAATTATCCATGACCTTTAATTTCCATCATCTCAAGGTGGACTACAAGGATGGGCAGAAGTGGACCTTGGCGCCCTTTGACTTTGAAGAGTTGAAAAGTCTTTATCATAGCTGGGGCAAGGAAATGAGTGACAAAAACGGCTGGAGCGCCCTCTTTTGGAACAATCACGACCAACCACGGGCATTGAATCGTTTTGTCGATATTCAACATTTCCGCAATGAAGGGGCGACTATGCTGGCTGCCAGCATTCACCTGTCACGTGGGACACCTTATATCTACATGGGCGAGGAAATTGGAATGGTTGACCCAAACTATGATTCCATGGCTGATTATGTGGATGTCGAGTCCATCAATGCTTATCAGATGCTCTTAAAAGAAGGGAAAAGTGAGCAAGAAGCCTTCCAGATTATTCAGGCCAAGTCACGAGATAATTCACGCATTCCCATGCAGTGGGATGCTTCGGAAAATGCTGGTTTCTCAAAAGGGACTCCATGGCTGAAAGCAGGAAAATCCTACCCTCACATCAACGTAGAAAATGAAATCAAAGGCCCAATTTTCGCCTTCTACCAAAACTTGATTCGCCTTCGTAAGGAAATGCCGATCATTTCAGAAGGAAGCTACAAACCAGCTTTTGAAGACAGTCAGCAAGTCTACGCTTTTGAACGTCAGTATGAGGATGAAAAGTTACTGGTCCTCAATAACTTTTATGCTACAGAAGTGGAAATTGAGCTACCAGCACCTTATCAAAATGGACAGATTCTGATTTCAAACTATGAAGATGTAGAAGTATCAGAAAAAATTCTGCTCAAACCGTATCAAACACTGGCTATCTATGTACATTAAACACAGCAAGGAGCTCTCTTTCTCAGAAAAGCAGGGTTCTTTTTACTGTCTATCCCATCCCTGAAAGCGTAAAACAAACTAGTCAGGAAAGTCACTTTATGGTATAATATAGAAGACTCAAAAAGAAACAGGAGAAAAAGAATGGACTTACTTTTAGCAATTATCTTGATTGTGCTAGCTTTTCTAGGAGGAGCTCTTGGAGGGATGTACTTGGTTCGTAAGCAAATCGAAAAAGAATTTGCGGACAACCCACGTTTGAACGCTGAGGCAGTTCGTGCTCTTTTGAGCGCAAATGGTCAAAAGCCAAGCGAAGCCAAGGTACAACAAGTTTACCACCAAATCATCCGCCAACAAAAAGCAGCTCTTGCTAACAATAAAAAGAAATAAATAGGAAAAGTCTGGGATGAAAGTTCCAGACTTCTCACTATGTTCAATAGTTCTCAAGGATAAGACTTTTTCCTTGCATTCTATTGATATTTGATTATGATTAAAAGAGAGGCAGTTGCCATTCTATCAAGCTGTCTATCCGTTTATTTAGGACGAGTAATCATGATGAACTATCAATCAGAAAAAAGACTAGAAAGAAGACTGTATGGATAATCGACCAATTGGTTTTTTGGATTCGGGTGTCGGGGGCTTGACCGTTGTTCGCGAGCTTATGCGCCAGCTTCCCCATGAAGAAATCGTCTATATTGGAGATTCGGCGCGGGCACCCTATGGTCCCCGTCCTGCTGAGCAAATCCGTGAATATACTTGGCAGTTGGTCAACTTTCTTTTGACCAAGGATGTCAAGATGATTGTCATTGCTTGCAACACTGCGACTGCAGTCGTCTGGGAAGAAATCAAGGCTCAACTAGACATTCCTGTCCTAGGTGTGATTTTGCCAGGAGCTTCGGCAGCCATCAAGTCCAGTCAAGGCGGGAAAATCGGAGTAATTGGAACACCCATGACGGTCCAATCAGACATCTATCGTCAAAAAATCCATGATCTGGATCCGGATTTACAGGTGGAGAGTTTGGCCTGTCCTAAGTTTGCTCCTTTGGTGGAGTCTGGTGCCCTGTCAACCAGTGTAACCAAGAAAGTGGTCTATGAAACCCTGCGCCCCTTGGTTGGAAAGGTGGATAGTCTGATTTTGGGTTGTACCCATTACCCACTCCTTCGTCCCATCATCCAAAATGTCATGGGACCAAAGGTTCAGCTCATCGATAGTGGGGCAGAGTGTGTACGGGATATCTCGGTTTTGCTGAACTATTTTGAAATCAATCGTAGCCGAGATGCGGGACCTCTTCAACATCGTTTTTACACAACAGCCAATAGCCAAAGTTTTGCTCAGATTGGAGCAGAATGGCTGGAAAAAGAGATTCATGTGGAGCATGTAACTTTATGACAAACAAAATTTATGAATACAAGGATGACCAGGACTGGTATGTCGGTGTCTGGGATGTCTATGGAGGCATCTATAGCCTTATCAAAAATCCTCTCGAGCTTGATTTTATAGATTTAGCGCGGATTTTTCGTGACGAGGAAAATGGCTTTCCGATTACGATAACGGTGATGCGCTGGTCTTCTAACTTTCGTCTGCTCTCCTTTATCGTTGAGATTTTAAATGCAGAAGCAGACCGTAATCTAGAAGTCATCCAACGTCAGGGGGCTCTGCTCTTGGTTGAAAATGGGCAACTCCTGCATGTAGAATTGCCTAAAGAAGGAGTCGATGTAGAAGCCTTCTTTGAAACTAGCAAGGTTAGAGAAACTCTGCTCATTGCGACTCGTAACGAAGGCAAGACCAAGGAATTCCGAGATATCTTTGACAAGTTAGGCTATGATGTGGAAAATCTCAATGACTATCCAGATCTGCCTGAAGTAGCTGAAACAGGTATGACCTTTGAAGAAAATGCTCGCCTCAAGGCAGAAACGATTTCCCAATTAACAGGCAAGATGGTGCTAGCAGATGATTCAGGTCTCAAAGTCGATGTCCTTGGTGGCTTGCCAGGTGTTTGGTCAGCCCGTTTTGCAGGAGTGGGAGCGACTGATCGTGAAAACAACGCCAAACTCTTGCACGAATTGGCCATGGTCTTTGAACTCAAGGACCGCTCAGCTCAATTCCATACAACCCTAGTCGTAGCTAGTCCAAACAAGGAAAGCTTGGTTGTTGAAGCTGACTGGCCAGGATACATTAACTTTGAACCCAAGGGTGAAAATGGCTTTGGTTATGATCCCCTCTTCCTTGTAGGAGAGACAGGCAAATCCTCAGCTGAATTAACCCTGGAAGAAAAAAATAGCCAATCCCACCGTGCCTTAGCCGTTAAGAAACTTTTGGAGGTATTTCCATCATGGCAAAGCAAACCATCATTGTAATGAGTGACTCTCATGGAGATAGCTTGATTGTGGAAGAAATTCGTGACCGCTATCTAGGTAAAGTTGATGCCATTTTTCACGATGGTGACTCTGAACTCCGTCCAGACTCTCCGCTTTGGGAGGGCATCCATGTCGTCAAAGGCAACATGGACTTTTATGCTGGTTATCCAGAACGGTTGGTGACTCAACTTGGTCCAACCAAGATCATCCAGACGCATGGACACTTGTTTGACATCAATTTCAACTTTCAAAAGTTGGACTACTGGGCTCAGGAAGAAGAAGCCGATATCTGTCTCTATGGTCACTTGCATGTGCCAAATGCTTGGATGGAAGGCAAAACACTCTTTTTAAATCCAGGCTCCATCAGCCAACCACGAGGAACCATCAGAGAATGCCTCTATGCCCGTGTGGAGATTGATGACAGCTATTTCAAAGTGGACTTTTTGACACGTGATCATGAGGTTTATCCAGGCTTGTCCAAGGAGTTTGCTCGATGATTGCCAAGGAATTTGAAGCATTTTTACTGGAGCAGGAAGAGACTTTTCTTACCCCTGCTGACAATCTAGCAGCCTTGATTGATACCCATAACGCTGACCATGCGATTTTGGTGTTGAGCCAAATCACCTATACCCGTATCCCTGTTGTGACCTTTGACAAACGCTTTGTCGGAACCATTGGTCTGAGAGATATTTTGGCTTATCAAATGGAGCAAGGTTTGACGGATGAGCAGATGGCAACGACAGACATCGTCAATATGACTAAGACAGATGTGGCAGTCGTCGCTCCAGACTATAACATCACTGAAGTCCTCCATAAACTGGTGGATGAACCCTTCTTGCCAGTCGTAGATGATGAAGGAATTTTCCAAGGAATCATCACGCGCAAATCTATCCTCAAGGCCGTCAATGCTCTCTTACATGACTTTAGTAAGGAATATGAGATTCGATGCAAATGAGAGATAGGATTTCAGTCTTTTTAGAGGAAAAACAGGGCTTGTCTGCCAATTCAAAGCAGTCCTATAAGTATGATTTGGAGCAATTTTTAGACATGGTAGGTGAGCGGATCTCTGAAACTAGTCTCAAGATTTACCAAGCCCAGCTAGCCAATCTAAAAATCAGCGCCCAGAAGAGAAAACTTTCGGCCTGTAACCAATTTCTCTACTTTCTCTATCGAAAAGGAGAAGTGGACAGCTTTTACCGTCTGGAATTAGCCAAACAAGCTGAAAAGAAGACTGAAAAACCAGAGATTCTAAATTTAGACTCTTTTTGGCAGGAAAGTAATTATCCAGAAGGACGCTTGCTGGCGCTTCTTATCTTGGAAATAGGGCTCTTGCCAAGTGAGATTTTAGCCCTTAAGGTTGCAGATATCAATCTGGATTTTCAGGTGTTGCGAATTAACAAGGCTTCCCAACAGAGGATTGTCACCATACCCACGATCTTGATTCCAGAGCTAGAACCCTTGATGGGGCAGACCTATCTCTTTGAAAGGGGAGGGAAAGCCTATTCTCGTCAGTGGGCCTTTCGTCAGCTGGAGTCCTTTGTCAAGGAGAAAGGTTTCCCAACCTTATCCGCTCAAGCCTTGCGGGAACAGTTCATTCTAAGACAGATAGAAAACAAGGTCGATTTGTACGAAATTGCAAAAAAATTAGGATTAAAAACAGTCCTGACCTTAGAAAAATATAGATAATGGATATTAAATTAAAAGATTTTGAAGGGCCACTGGACTTACTCTTGCACTTGGTTTCTAAGTACCAGATGGATATCTACGATGTGCCCATTACAGAAGTTATCGAACAGTATCTAGCTTATGTCTCAACTCTGCAGGCCATGCGTCTGGAAGTAACGGGCGAGTATATGGTTATGGCCAGTCAGCTCATGCTGATCAAAAGCCGCAAGCTCTTGCCAAAGGTAGCAGAAGTGACAGACTTGGAGGATGACCTGGAGCAGGACCTTCTCTCCCAAATCGAAGAATACCGCAAGTTCAAACTCCTGGGTGAGCACTTGGAGGCTAAGCACCAAGATCGGGCTCAGTACTATTCCAAAGCGCCGACAGAGTTGATTTACGAAGATGCAGAGCTTGTACATGACAAGACGACCATTGACCTCTTTTTGGCTTTTTCAAATATCCTAGCCAAGAAAAAAGAGGAGTTCGCTCAGAACCACACGACCATCCTGCGCGATGAGTATAAGATTGAGGACATGATGGTCATCGTAAAAGAGTCCTTGGCTGGACGAGACCAGTTGCGCTTGCAGGATTTGTTCAAGGAAGCCCAGAATGTCCAAGAGGTCATTACCCTCTTTTTGGCAACCCTAGAGTTAATCAAAACCCAGGAGCTAGTCCTCGTGCAAGAGGAGAGTTTCGGAGATATCTATCTCATGGAAAAGAAGGAAGAAAGTCAAGTGTCCCAGAGATAGACTTGATAGAGAGGAAAGATGAGTACTTTAGCAGAAATAGAAGCGCTCTTGTTTGTAGCAGGTGAAGATGGGATTCGAGTCCGTCAGTTGGCTGAACTCCTATCGCTTCCGCCTACAGGCATCCAGCAGAGTTTAGAAAAATTAGCCCAAAAGTATGAAAAAGACCAGGAGTCGAGTTTGTCCCTGATTGAGACAGGGGGAGCATATAGATTGGTGACCAAGCCTCAATTTGCAGCGATTTTGAAGGAATACTCCAAGGCCCCTATCAACCAGAGTTTGTCCCGGGCTGCTCTTGAAACCTTGTCCATCATTGCCTACAAGCAACCGATTACCCGAATTGAGATTGATGCTATTCGTGGGGTCAATTCTAGTGGAGCTCTAGCTAAGCTACAAGCTTTTGAATTGATAAGAGAAGATGGAAAAAAAGAAGTTTTGGGCCGCCCCAACCTCTATGTGACTACGGATTATTTCCTAGATTACATGGGGATTAACCATTTGGAAGAACTGCCAGTGATTGATGAGCTTGAGATTCAAGCCCAAGAAAGCCAATTATTTGGTGAAAGGATAGAAGAAGATGAGAATCAATAAGTATATTGCCCACGCAGGTGTGGCCAGTAGGAGAAAAGCAGAAGAGTTGATCAAGCAAGGTTTGGTGACAGTTAACGGTCAAGTGGTGCGTGAACTCGCAACGACCATCAAGTCTGGTGACAAGGTCGAAGTGGAAGGTCAACCTATCTACAACGAAGAAAAGGTTTACTATCTGCTTAACAAACCACGTGGAGTGATTTCCAGTGTGACAGATGACAAGGGCCGCAAGACTGTTGTGGACCTCTTGCCCAATGTCAAGGAGCGCATTTATCCTGTGGGACGTTTGGACTGGGATACATCAGGTGTCTTGATTTTGACCAATGATGGGGACTTTACGGATGAGATGATTCATCCCCGTAATGAGATTGACAAGGTCTATGTCGCGCGTGTTAAAGGTGTGGCCAATAAGGATAATCTCCGCCCCTTGACTCGTGGTCTTGAGATTGATGGCAAGAAAACCAAGCCAGCTGTTTATGAAATTCTCAAAGTGGATCCAGTCAAAAATCGCTCAGTAGTGCAGTTGACTATCCATGAGGGGCGTAATCATCAGGTTAAAAAGATGTTTGAAGCCGTCGGTCTTCAAGTGGATAAGTTGTCTCGGACACGTTTTGGACATCTGGACTTGACTGGTCTTCGTCCAGGAGAATCCCGTCGCCTTAATAAAAAAGAAATCAGTCAACTACACACCATGGCTGTAACCAAGAAATAATGAAACGAATCTTAATAGCGCCAGTACGCTTTTACCAACGTTTTATCTCACCAGCCTTTCCACCCTCTTGTCGCTTTGAGCCGACTTGTTCCAATTACATGATTCAGGCTATTGAAAAACATGGATTCAAGGGTGTTCTGATGGGCTTGGCTCGGATTTTACGTTGTCATCCATGGTCGAAAACAGGCAAGGATCCCGTCCCAGACCACTTTTCCCTCAGACGAAATCAAGAAAAAAAGTAACCCAACATCATTTGATGTTGGGTTTTCTTGTTTATTTCAAAGCTTTTTGTGCGTCTTCAATCATGAGTTTAGTTGATTCAAGCCCGCCACCACTTAGATACCAGAGGTCTGGTGTTAGTTGGATAATTTTACCATTTTTAGCGGCAGGAGTTTCAGCGATGAGGGCATTTTCTAGGACGCCGTCGTTGCTAGAGTTGTCCCCACCAATGGCAAGGGTACGGTTGATGACAAAGAGGATGTCAGGATTGATTTCTTTGACACTTTCAAAGCTGACTTCTTGTCCGTGGCGAGAGTCTTCAAATTGAGTATCAGTTGGTTTGAATTTCAAGGTTTGGTACAAGAAAGAGAAACGAGATTGGGCACCAAAGGCAGCCATTTTTCCTTCATTGAGGAGGATAGCAAGGGCTTTTTTGTCAGAACTTTCGTTTTTAGTAGCGACTTCTTGGATGCTCTTGTCTAGGTTAGCCAATTCTTGCTTGGCTTTCTGTGTACCAGTTTCACCGAAGGCACTTGCTAGAGATTCGATGTTGGCCTTGGTAGAAGTCCAGTAGTCGTCCTTGCTTGCTTGGAAGAGCACGGTTGGGGCGATTTCTTTGAACTTGTCTACGAATTTTTGGGTACGTGGAGAAGCGATAATCAAATCCGGTTCAAGAGCAGCAATGGCTTCTAGGTCTGGCTCAACCATAGAACCAACATTTTTGACATTTCCTGCGAGATCTTTTAGGTAAGTCGGAACAGTTTTTGTAGGCATTCCGACGATATTCTTTTCAAATCCTAAAGCGCGAATAGTATCCGCAGCACCGAGATCAAAGGTTACAATCTTTTCAGGAACTTTTGAAAGTTTGACCTCGTCTAGTGAACTTTTAATGGTTATCTCTGTTGGAGCAGAGCTACTTGACTCCGTCTGGCTAGTGCTTGAGTTTGTATTTGTACTACATGCACCAAGTAAGAGCAAGAAGCTGGCCACTAGGGCAGTGAGATAAAGTTTAAGGGATGTTTTCATGATTTCTCCTTTTTAAAATGTGATAACGATGTAGGGGGCTCTTAGATAGGCTTGTTAGCTAAGAGACAGAGGGATCTCTAACATGAGTTCAGAATAGCTAGCTATAGATACAGATCTTTTTGCCATTGATATCAGCCAGCGTGATGGGAATCTCATAGAGTTGACTGAGCAGGTCAGCCTGCATGATTTGAGCAGTCGTTCCCTTGCAAAAGACTTGACCGTCCTTGAAGGCAACAATTTCATCCGCATACTGGCTGGCCATGTTGATATCGTGGAGGACGATGATAATGGTCTTCCCTAGTTCCTCCACCAGTCGCCGAAGGATCTGCATCATGCTGACACTTTGCTTGATATCGAGGTTGTTGAGCGGTTCGTCTAGCAAGATAAAGTCTGTATCCTGGGCCAGTACCATAGCGATAAAAACACGTTGCAACTGTCCACCAGACAGACTATCGATGTAGCGTTCTTTTAAGTTGGTCAGTTCCAGATAGTCCAGAGTTTCACGGATTTTTCCCCAGTCTTCTGCTCTCAGTCGACCACGGCTGTAGGGAAAACGTCCAAAACTGACCAGTTCTTCAACGGTCAATTTGGCTTGGTAATTGATCTTCTGCTTTAGGATAGTGAGTTCTTTGGCTAGTTCTTGCGAATTCCAACTCTCAATTTCACGCCCTTTGATGCTGAGAATTCCCTGATCTTTCTTGGTCAGTCTGCTCATGATGGAAAGAAGAGTCGATTTCCCGGCGCCGTTTGGACCAATAAAGGCTGTCAGTTTCTGAGGACTGACTTCAAGGGAAATGTCTTGCAAAATATCCTGTTTTTGAATGGATTTGTCAATGTTTTCCAGTTTCACCGACGCGCCCTCCTGTAAAGTAAGATAAAGAATAAGAGACCACCCACACTCTCGATGATCATGCTGATGCGAATTTCCAGTGCAAAGACTCGTTCGATGAGGGCTTGCCCCAAGGTCAAACTAATAAATCCAATCAGAATGGTTACGATAAAGAGCAACTTGTGCCGATAATCTTTGACAATCAGGTAAGTGAGATTGGCCAGCATAAAGCCGAAGAAGGCCATAGGCCCTACCAAGGCAGTGGCTGTTGAGGTCAAGAGCACGATGCCCCAGAGGAGTTCTCTCTGTTCTTTTTCAACATCGAGTCCAAGTATCTGAGCCGTTTCTCTTTGCAGGTGCAATACATCCAGAACGACTGCTTTTCGAAAGAAAAAGATTGTCAAGGCGAGGATGATCAGAGAACCGATGGCTAGGATGGAAGTGTTGAGATGCTGAAAGGAGGCAAAGAGACTGTTCTGCAGTTTATCGTATTCATTTGGATCCATCAGAACTTGTAGGAAGGTACTGATATTTCGAAAGAGACTTCCCAGGGCTAGGCAGATTAGCAGAATGAAAACCAAATTTTGCTTCATCAGCGTCTTCAAGTAACCTTGTAAGGCGAGAAAGAAGAGGGATTGAAGCAGAAGCAAGATTAGAAATTCTAAGATAGGAGACTTTCCAAGCTGTAGAAATTTGCTTTCAAATATTAGTAGTAGAGTCTGTAGCAAGACATAGAAGGATTCGATTCCCAAAATACTTGGGGTCAGAAAGCGATTTTCCGTCAGGGTTTGAAAACTAATGGTCGAAATCCCTGTCGCGATGGCTACCAAGAGATAAACGATGATTTTTTGGGAACGCAGCTTCCAGGCAAAGGCAGACAGGTTAGTGATAGGCCAAAAGTAGAGGAGACAAGCTCCGATGGCCAGAATAATGAGAAGGCAGAAGAGCTTGGTATGTTTGCTTTTAAACTGCATCTTTTTGTCCCCCTCTCCAGAGAAGTAGGATAAAGACGAGGCTACCGATGATTCCTAGTAGGAGACTGACAGACAGCTCATAGGGCCGAATCAAGACTCGAGAGAGGATGTCGCAGGCCAGAACTAGATTGGCTCCAACCAGAGCGACCATGAGTTTGGTTTGGCTCAGATTATCTCCATAGAGCTTGCGGACCAGATTGGGAACGATGACCCCGAGAAATGGCAAGGCACCTACGGTAATCATGGTGACACTTGTCGTTAGTGCCACTAGAAAGAGGGCCAGTTTTTCAAGTAGGGAGTAGGAAATCCCCAAACTCTCGCTGGTTTCCTTGCCTAGATTCATGATGGTAAAGGTTTGGGATAATTTCCAAACGGCTATCAGGATAATGAGGCCTAAGAAGAGCCACTCATACTGATGGGTCTGAATCATGGAGAAGGAGCCCTGGGTCCAAGCCGTCATACTCTGAACCAGATTGAAACGATAGGCGATAACTTCTGTGATAGAACCGATAATCCCACTATAGATGATCCCGATCAAGGGCAACATCCACCTTTCCTTTATAGAAAAAATAGTCATAAAAGCAAGGAAGAAGAGGGTAAATAAGATGGATGAGACAAAAGCAAAGAGCATCTTTTGGGTCAGACTCGCAGACGGAAAGACAAAGAGGCTCAACACCATTCCCAGTTTGGCGGCTTCTGTCGTTCCGACTGTACTCGGAGCAGCAAATTGATTTTGAGTAATGGTCTGCATGAGGAGTCCTGCCATGCTCATACTGGAGGCTGCAAGCAGAATACTGATGGTTCTTGGAAGACGCGACTCTTGAAAGAGAAGCCAAGTCTGTTGGTCAAAAGCAAAGAATTTTTCCCAAGAAAAATCACTGGTTCCAATGGTAATGGAGAGAAAGACTAGGAGTAGAAGTAAGCCTGTTAAAATATGAGAGAGTTTCATACCCCGTCCTTTCGTGTAGATTTGGTATCGAAAGATACCTGCGGATATAAATGTAACACGATTTCTTTAATCTGTCAATAAATTTTCTGACAATTTAATGTAAAAAGAAAGAAAAATTCCTGAAATAACATCTGACCCTCTCTTTTATTGGAAAACTGGGTAAAAACCAATCTACCTTCCCACTATCCTTCTCCTATAAAAAGTGGTAAAATGGAGGACAGAAAGAAGGAACTGATATGACAACATTATTTTCAAAAATCAAAGAAGTAACAGAGCTTGCTGCGATCTCAGGTCATGAAGCGCCTGTCCGTGCTTATCTTCGTGAAAAGTTGACACCGCACGTGGATGAAGTGGTGACAGATGGCTTAGGTGGTATTTTCGGTATCAAGCATTCAGAAGCTGCCGATGCACCACGCGTCTTGGTCGCATCTCACATGGACGAAGTTGGTTTTATGGTCAGCGAGATTAAGCCAGACGGAACCTTCCGTGTGGTTGAAATCGGTGGCTGGAATCCTATGGTGGTCAGCAGCCAACGCTTCAAACTCTTTACTCGTGACGGTCGTGAAATTCCAGTGATCTCAGGTTCTGTCCCTCCACATTTGACTCGTGGAAAAGGTGGGCCAACCATGCCAGCCATTGCCGATATCGTTTTTGATGGTGGGTTTGCGGACAAGGCTGAGGCAGAAAGTTTTGGCATCCGTCCTGGTGACACCATTGTCCCAGATAGTTCTGCTATCTTGACAGCCAATGAAAAAAATATCATCTCAAAAGCTTGGGATAACCGCTATGGTGTCCTCATGGTAAGTGAGTTAGCAGAAGCCTTGTCAGGTCAAAAACTCGGAAATGAACTCTATCTTGGTGCCAATGTCCAAGAAGAAGTTGGACTTCGTGGCGCTCATACCTCTACAACTAAGTTTGATCCAGAAGTTTTCCTAGCCGTTGACTGTTCACCTGCTGGTGATGTTTATGGTGGCCAAGGTAAGATTGGGGACGGAACCTTGATTCGCTTCTACGATCCAGGTCACTTGCTTCTCCCAGGTATGAAGGATTTCCTTTTGACAACGGCTGAAGAAGCTGGCATCAAGTACCAATACTATTGTGGAAAAGGTGGAACAGACGCTGGAGCAGCTCATCTGAAAAATGGTGGTGTCCCATCTACAACTATCGGTGTCTGCGCTCGTTATATCCATTCTCACCAAACTCTCTACGCGATGGATGACTTCTTAGAAGCCCAAGCTTTCTTGCAAGCCTTGGTGAAAAAATTGGACCGTTCAACGGTTGATTTGATTAAACATTATTAAACATAAGGGAGGTGGTCGGGATGGTAGAACCAAACCTAGAAAGTCTTATAAAAGATCTTTATAACCATGCCCGTCAGGGTTTGAGTGAAGATTTAGTTGCTGCTCTCCTAGAGACTGCTAAAAAACTACCTACTACAAATGAGCAATTACTAGCAGTCCGACTCTCAGGACTGGTCACCCGTGAATTGCTCATCAATCCCAAACACCCAGCACCTGAGTTGATCAACTTGGCGCGTTTTATCAAAAGAGAAGAAGCCAAGTACAGGGGCACTGCAGTTTCTGCTGTCATGTTTGGTGAACTCTTTAAAATGCTTTGATTCCATTGTGAATCAAAGCATTTTTCTATATGGTAGAAAAGAAATTCTTGATGAGGAGACGAAAAAAGCCATCCCATTCAGGATAGCTTTTAGGTACTTAGATTTGTTCAGCGATGACCTTTTCAGCTAGGTTCATAGCATGGTCAGATACACGAGTGTAATGGGAAATAATGTCGATAAAGTTGACCCCGGCTTGTGTTGAACATTCACCCTTGTTAAGGCGTTTGATATGGGTCTTTCTGAGAATGCGTTCCATATTGTTGATTTCTTTATGGCGTTCAATCAGACTTTGAGCTTTTTCAATATCATTGTTTTCCACACTATCAAGGGCATCCTTGATAAAGTCAGTAGTTTTTTGATAGATATCCGCCAATTCCTGCAAAGCAGCACCAGAGAATTGAACATTCTTACGTTGGAGGTAGTCGGTTAGGTTGAGCAAGCCTTCTGCGTGGTCCCCAATCCGTTCCAAATCACGAGATGAATCCAGAATGTTGGTCAACACTTCGCTTTCCTTTTGGCTCAAGGATTCGCTTGAGAGTCTGATGAGGTAACGAGTGAGTTTTTCATCGATGGTATTGATGGCTTCCTCTGTCTTGTGCCCTTTTTCAGCTACCTTTTCATCCAAACCGATGATATAGCTATAAGAAAGGTCAAAAGCTTTGGCTGCATAGTTCCCCAAGTGCAAGAGTTCTTTTTTGGCATTTCCTAGGGCAATAGAAGGAGATTGCTGGATAAGTTGTTCGTCGAGATAAAGAGGCTCGTACTTAACAACTTCGTCTTCGCCAGGGATAATCTTGGTTACAAAGTAGGCCAAGGCTCCGATGAATGGAAATTGTACAATGGTATTGCTTACGTTAAAGGCACCGTGAGAGAAGGCGATGGTCATCTCAGGTGAGAGATGAAGTAAAGCTTGGAAATACTCAATCATAGCAGTGAAGGGGCCTAATAGGATTAAGCAAAGAATAGTTCCTAAAACGTTAAAGGTAACGTGAGTTGCCGCAACACGTTTCGCAGAGATATTGGCTCCAGCTGCAGCGATGATGACTGTTAAGGTCGTCCCGATATTATCCCCGAAGAGAACTGGTAGCGAACCTTTAAGGTCAAGGAAGCCGCCTGCATAGAGACCTTGTAGAATCCCGATAGTTGCAGAAGAGGCCTGAATGAGGACAGTAATCACCGCACCAGCAAAAACTCCCAACACAGGATTTTGTCCTAAGGTTACCATATATTCCTTGAATTGTGGTAAATCTTTAAGCGGACTCATACCGGCACTGATGAGGTTAAGGGCGTAGAAGATTCCCCCGACACCAAACAGGATGCGCCCGATATTGTTTGCTGTTCTGTTTTTTGTAAAGAAGAGGAACATAGTCCCAAGGAAAATCAAGGGTAAAGCATACTCACCAAGCTTGAAACCGATGATAAAGGAAGTAACGGTGGTTCCAATATTGGCTCCCATGATAATTCCGATAGCCTGTCTAAGAGTGAGAAGACTAGCACTGACCAGCCCAACCGTGATAACTGTAACCCCTGTACTTGACTGAATGAGGGCAGTCACGACAATCCCGACTAGAACACCTAAAAAGGGATTGCTAGTGTACTTGTCAATGTAAAAACGAAGGCGATCTCCAGCAGCTTGTTGCAAACCGTCTCCCATGGTCTTAATACTGTACAAAAACAGTCCTAGACCTCCTAAAAAGTGAAATAAAATTTCCTGCCAATTAATGGACATTTCTTTTTCCTCCGAAAAATAATAACGGAATTTCTCCTATTCTATTTTAAAGGATAAAAGTAAATCTCACAAGTGTTTAGCTGAAATTTTCATAAGAAACAAGAACTTTCTTTTAAAATGAGAGATAGATTTCCTTTGAGATAGATGATTTATAGGATTGTGTCCAAATTTTACTGATTATTATCCTAGTTATAGTTTTTATGTTAAATAGATTGACATCGCTTTCATATAGGATAAAATGAAGATGATCCTGTTCTGGTGGTGTGCACTGAGAACAGTTACTTTTTATCAAAAAGTAAAGCGCTTACTTTATATTTTATTAGGAGGATAAGATGAAAGATCTATTTTTTGAAAAACGTTGCCGTTACAGTATTCGTAAGCTGTCAATCGGGGCTTGTTCCTTGATGATTGGTTCAGCTCTATTTGCAAGCCCAGCTCTTGCGGAACAGGTCGCTGTCCCTGAGACAGCTGCAAACACGAGCGCTCAAGCTACAAGCACTAATGAGACAACTAATCCGGATACTGCAGCTATCGAAAAACAATTATCGGAAACAGAGAATAAAGTAGCTGAGCAACCAATTTCAGAAAATACTCCAGCAATAACGGATCTGGTTAATGAAAAAGAAGAAGCAAAGCCAGCTTCGACAGATAAAACTGAAAAACCTGCTCAACCAACTGAAAAAGAAGAAGTCAAACCAGCGGAAGCTCCTCAAGTGGCTGAGAAGAAAGCCGACAAACCGACTCTAGCAGACGTTCCTAAAAATGAAGAAAAGAGTCTCCGACCAAAAGAAATCAAATTTGATACCTGGGAGGATTTGTTGAAATGGGAACCGGGTGCGCGTGAGGATGATCCTATTAACCGTTCCTCAGTTAAACTCGCCAAGCGCCACAGAGGGCAGTTGGTGAATGAAAAAGCAAGCAGAAGAGCCAAGGTCCAGGCGCTGGCAAATACCAACTCAAAGGCCAAAGACCACGCTTCTGTCGGTGGTGAGGAATTCAAGGCCTATGCTTTTGACTACTGGCAATACTTGGATTCAATGGTCTTCTGGGAAGGTCTAGTTCCAACTCCAGATGTCATTGATGCCGGTCACCGCAACGGAGTTCCCGTTTATGGAACACTCTTTTTCAACTGGTCAAATAGCATTGCTGACCAAGAGAAATTTGCAGCTGCCTTGAAACAAGATGCAGATGGCACCTTTCCTATCGCACGAAAACTTGTCGATCTTGCTAAGTATTACGGATTTGATGGCTATTTCATCAATCAGGAAACAACGGGTGAATTGGTAGAACCTCTTGGTGAAAAAATGCGCCAATTCATGCTCTATACAAAAGAATACGCAGCCAAAGTCAACCACCCAATCAAGTATGCTTGGTACGATGCCATGACCTACAAATACGGTCGTTACCACGAAGATGGTCTAGGTGATTACAACTACCAGTTCATGCAAAAAGAAGGAGACAAGGTACCTGCAGATCAATTTTTTGCCAATTTCAACTGGAACAAGGAAAAGAATGACCACTCCGTAGAGATGGCCAAATGGCTAGAACGTAGCCAGTATGATGTCTTTGCAGGCTTGGAATTGCAACAAGGTGGCTCTTATAAGACCAAAGTCAAATGGGATGCCCTCTTAGATGAAAAAGGCAAGTTGCGTTTGTCACTTGGACTTTTTGCACCAGATACGATTACCAGTCTAGGAAAAACAGGTGAAGACTACCACAAGAACGAAGACATCTTCTTTACAGGTTACCAAGGAGATCCAACGGCTCAAAAACCAGCAGATAAAGAGTGGTATGGAATTGCCAATTTAGTTGCTGACCGCACACCAGCAGTTGGCCGAACCTTCACGACCTCCTTTAATACAGGTCATGGTAGAAAATGGTTTGTAGACGGTAAAGTTTCTAAGGATTCTGAGTGGAACTACCGTTCTGTTTCTGGTGTCTTGCCAACATGGCGCTGGTGGCAGACTTCAACGGGGGAAAAACTTCGTGCAGAATATGACTTTACAGATGCCTATAATGGAGGTAACTCTCTTAAATTCTCAGGGGATGTAGCTGGTAAGACGGACCAGGATGTGAATTTGTATTCTACCAAACTAGAAGTAACTGAGAAAACCAAACTTCGTGTTGCCCACAAGGGAGGAAAAGGCTCTAAAGTTTATATGGCCTTCTCTACGACTCCAGACTACAAATTTGAGGATGCAGCCGCATGGAAAGAGCTAACACTTTCTGATAACTGGAAGAATGAAGAATTTGACCTTAGCTCACTAGCAGGTAAAACCATCTATGCAGTCAAACTCTTCTTCGAACATGAAGGGGCTGTAAAAGATTATCAGTTCAACCTAGGACAATTAACAATTTCGGACAATCACCAAGCACCACAAGCGCCGACGGGGCTATCTGTGGTGAAACAATCTCTTAAAAATGCCCAAGAAGCTGAAGCAGTGGTCCAGTTTGCGGGTAACCAAGATGCAGATTTCTATGAAGTCTACGAAAAAGATGGGGATAACTGGCGTTTATTGACAGGTTCATCTGCTTCCACTATCTACTTGCCAAAAGTTAGCCGCTCTGCTAATGCGACTGGTAGGACTCAGGAACTGAAAGTCGTTGCAGTTGGTAAAAATGGCCTTCGTTCCGAAGCTGCGACGGCATCCTTTAACTGGGGGATGACAGTTCAGGATACGACTCTTCCAAGACCTTTAGCTGAAAATATCGTTCCAGGTGCAAAGGTCATAGGTAGCACTTTCCCAAATACTGAAGGTGGAGAAGGCATTGAAGGTATGTTGAACGGTACCATTACTAGCTTGTCAGATAAGTGGTCTTCAGCTCAGTTGAGCGGTAGTGTGGATATTCGCTTGACCAAGCCACGTACCGTTGTTAGATGGGTCATGGATCATGCGGGAGCTGGTGGAGAATCCGTAAACGACGGTTTGATGAACACCAAAGACTTTGATCTTTACTACAAGGATACAGACGGTGAGTGGAAACTAGCTAAGGAAGTCCGTGGCAACAAAGCACACGTGACAGATATCACTCTTGACAAACCAATTACTGCCCAAGACTGGCGCCTAAAAGTTATCACTTCAGATAATGGGACGCCTTGGAAAGCCATTCGTATCTACAACTGGAAGATGTACGAAACCTTGGATACAGAAAGCCAAAATATTCCAATGGCTAAGGTAGCCGCTCGTTCACTTGGAAACCATCAGGTTCAACTCGGCTTCTCTGATGTTCCAGCGGGTGCAACTATCACCGTTTACGACAAGGCAGATTCACAAACGCCAATTGCAACTTTGAAGTCTGAAAATGGTGGCGACCTAGCAACAGCACCATTGGCCTTTGACAAGCAACCAAATCTACTCTATTATCGTACCCAACTACCTGGCAAAGAAATCAGTAACACCTTGGCAGTAGCGATTCCGCAGGATGAAAGAAAAATTGCTGCAGTTAGCCTTGAAAAAGGGCCTAAGAAGACAGTTTACAAAGAGGGAGAAAAACTTGACCTCAGAGGCGGAACCCTCCGTGTTCAGTACGAAGGGGGACAAGCTGATGAGCTGATTAACCTTACTCACTCAGGTGTGACAGTATCTGGCTACGACGCTCATCAAAAAGGGGAACAAAAGCTCACAGTTAGCTATCTTGGACTTCCAGTTACTGGTGACTTAAAGGTACAAGTGACAGGTCAAGATGAAGGAAAACCGAAAGAAGTAGCAGGTTTGTACATTACTCAGAAACCGAAAACAGACTATCTAGTAGGAGAGCAACTGGATCTTGCAGAAGGTCGCTTCGGCGTTCTCTATGATGATGAGACAGAAGAAAGTCATGCCTTCACAGATCAAGGTGTTGAAATTACGGGCTACGATGCTCAAAAGACTGGTCGTCAGACCTTGACCTTGCATTACAAGGGGCACACCGCTGAGTTTGATGTCTTGGTTTCTCCAAAAGCAGCTGTCAACGATGAGTACCTCAAACAAGAAATCACTGCTGCCCAAGGTCGTCAGTCAACCCTTGCCTACACCTTCTCAAGTGAGGACAAACAAGCAGCACTAGTAGAGAAGCTCACTGCAGCGAAAGCTGTAGCAGAAAACCACAATGCTAGCCAAGAAGAAGTCAACCGGGCTTTGAATGAGTTGAAACAAGCAGGGACGGACTTGGATGGAAATCAACGTTACCAAACTGCTAGAGAAGAATTGGAAGGTTTGCTCGAATCCGTCCGTGAAAAAGATCCTAAAGCTGAGTTAATTGCCCAAGCAGAAACTTTATTAGCTTCAGAGATGCCAACTCCACAAACGTTTGCGGAGATGAAAGAAAAGCTGAATAAAAAACTAGCCCATGTGGAAGAAAGCCATCATGTTGGAAGTATGGATCCAAATGAAGTGGCCCCAACGGTTGAAGCTCTCCCTGAACTAGTTGTTGAAACTGAAACAACAGCCTTTGAACGTCAGGAGCGACCAAACGCCGAGCTTCTCAAAGGACAACGCCGTGTTGTGCAAGCTGGAGTTGAAGGTCAAGTTCGCCACTTTGTAGAAGTAGATACCCAAGGCAAACGCACTCTACGTTCGACTGAGGTTCTCAAGGAAGCTATCCCAGAAATCACCGAAGTTGGTACAAAAGTTCTATTGAGCAGCCAACCAGCTGAAGGTGTGAAAGATTTAGTGCTAGAAACTCCGAAACTGGAAATTGAAGAGGGAACAGTTTCCTTCGAACGTCAAGAACGACTAAACGCCGAGCTTCTTAAAGGACAACGCCGTGTTGTGCAAGCTGGAGTTGAAGGTCAAGTTCGTCGCTTTGTAGAAGTCGATGGTCAGGGCAAACGCACTCTACGTTCGACTGAGGTTCTCAAGGAAGCTATCCCAGAAATCACCGAAGTTGGTACAAAAGTTCTATCGAGCAGCCAACCAGCTGAAGGTGTGAAAGATTTAGTGCTAGAAACTCCGAAACTGGAAATTGAAGAGGGGACAATTTCCTTCGAACGTCAAGAACGACTAAACGCCGAGCTTCTCAAAGGACAACGCCGTGTTGTGCAAGCAGGCGTGGAAGGTCAAGTTCGTCACTTTGTAGAAGTTGATGCTCAGGGCAAACGCACCCTTCATTCGACTGAGGTTCTCAAGGAATCTATCCCAGAAATTGTTGAAGTTGGAACGAAAGAAGAGCAGGTTTCACAAACAAGGGATCAAACGCTTTCAGCAGCGCCAGCAAAAGTTGAAGAAGCACGCAAAGAGCTTCCAAATACGGGAGCGACAAGAGATGCTAGTCTAGTAGCTCTGGGACTCCTCGGAGTAATGAGTGGCTACGGCTTGCTTGCTAGGAAGAAGAGAGAAGATTAATCGAATTTACGAATCTTGAATTTTCTCATAAAAACTAAAAAACAAGGTTTGACAGCAAATCAGTCAGACCTTGTTTTGACTAGTAGAAATCAGTGAAAGAATGATTAAATGAGCTAGTCTTTCTTTCAATAATCAGTTATTTAACAAGGTTTTTCTAGATTTTATTTTAAAAAATGCTAGTTTCAATTATAAGAAAGAACAAGAAAAGTTTAGGGTTTTTCTATCTCTTTTGCTGATTTTGTGATATAATTAACACGTATAAAAAAAGAAGGAGTCATATCTAATGGCAAAATTGACTGTTAAAGACGTTGACTTGAAAGGGAAAAAAGTTCTCGTTCGTGTTGACTTCAACGTACCTGTTAAAGATGGCGTGATTACTAATGACAACCGTATCACTGCAGCTCTTCCAACTATCAAGTACATCCTTGAACAAGGTGGACGTGCAATCCTCTTCTCTCACCTTGGACGTGTAAAAGAAGAAGCAGACAAAGAAGGTAAATCACTTGCTCCTGTAGCTGCTGACTTGGCTGCTAAATTGGGACAAGAAGTTAAATTTATCCCAGGTGTTACACGTGGTGCTGAATTGGAAGCAGCAATCAACGCTCTTGAAGATGGACAAGTTCTCTTGGTTGAAAACACTCGTTTCGAAGATGTTGACGGCAAGAAAGAATCTAAAAATGATCCTGAACTTGGTAAATATTGGGCATCTCTTGGAGATGGCATCTTCGTAAACGATGCATTCGGTACAGCTCACCGTGCACACGCATCTAACGTTGGTATCTCAGCAAACGTTGAAAAAGCTGTTGCTGGTTTCCTTCTTGAAAACGAAATTGCTTACATCAAAGAAGCAGTTGAAGCTCCAGAACGCCCATTCGTAGCCATCCTTGGTGGTTCAAAAGTATCAGACAAGATCGGTGTTATCGAAAACTTGCTTGAAAAAGCTGATAAAGTCCTTATCGGTGGTGGGATGACTTACACATTCTACAAAGCTCAAGGTATCGAAATCGGTAACTCACTTGTAGAAGAAGACAAATTGGATGTCGCAAAATCTCTTCTTGAAAAAGCAAACGGCAAATTGATCTTGCCAGTTGACTCAAAAGAAGCAAACGCATTTGCTGACTACACTGAAGTGAAAGACACTGAAGGTGAAGCAGTTGATCCTGGATTCCTTGGTTTGGATATCGGTCCAAAATCTATCGCTAAATTCGATCAAGAATTGACTGGTGCGAAGACAGTTGTATGGAACGGACCAATGGGTGTATTTGAAAACCCTGACTTCCAAGCTGGTACAATCGGTGTCATGGACGCTATCGTGAAACAACCAGGTGTGAAATCAATCATCGGTGGTGGTGACTCAGCTGCCGCAGCCATCAACCTTGGTCGTGCAGACAAGTTCTCATGGATCTCTACTGGTGGTGGAGCATCAATGGAACTCCTCGAGGGTAAAGTTCTTCCAGGATTGGCAGCCTTGACTGAAAAATAAATAGTTTAACTAAAAGAAGATGGTTTAACCATCTTCTTTTTAATTTCATTTATAAATATGTTAGATTTATCGATAAATGAAGGGGGAGAGTAAATGTTTGCATCCCGCATCATAAAATGCTACTATGGATGGTAGATGGTTAATTTAGATAAGAAAGGGATTAGAATGAAAAATAAAAAAGAAGTCTATGGATTTCGTAAAAGCAAAGTTGCGAAAACTTTGTGTGGTGCTGTTTTAGGAACTGCTTTGATTGCTTTTGCAGACAAAGCAGTATTTGCTGATGAAGTCACAGAGACGAAGAGCACAAGTACAGTTGAGGTAGCTACTACAGGAAACCCAGCCACAAATCTACCTGAAGCTCAGGGTGAAATGAGCCAAGTTGCCAAAGAAAGCCAAGCTAAGGCTGGTTCTAAAGACTCAGCTTTGCCAGTAGAAGTATCATCAGCTGATTTGGATAAAACAGTTGCTGATGCAAAATCTGCAGGAGTTAAGGTAGTTCAAGATGAAACAAAAGACAAAGGAACAGCTACAACTGCTACAGAAAATGCGCAAAAGCAAGCTGAAATCAAGAGTGATTACGCTAAACAAGCAAAAGAAATAAAGA